>JAFVUT010000249.1 GCA_017502545.1 Ruminiclostridium sp. | reverse complement strand
CTTGTCGGGTGGGTTATGGAAGCCAGATGGCCAAGCGGGCCGGGCACAAAGTGGCCCTTCTGGCCGCCGGTGTGCTGTCTGCCCTGGGCTTCGGTCTCACGGCTACCCTGTCCGGGGGCTCCGTGACCATGCTGTACATCACCTACGGCGTCCTGGCCGGTCTGGGCATCGGCATCGCCTACAATGTGCTCATCTCCACCGTCAGCGCCTGGTTCCCGGATAAGAAGGGCCTGTGCTCCGGCTGCCTGATGATGGGCTTCGGTGCCTCCGCCCTGGTCCTGGGCAGCGCCGCCGACGCCATGTTCCACAGTTTTCTGGGCTGGCGGGCCACCTACCTGATCGTGGGCGGTGCCATCTGCCTGGTGCTGGTCCTGGCGGGCCTTCTGCTGCAGAAGCCCGGTCCCGACCTGGTCCTGCCCCAGCCCAAGGCCGCCAAGGCCTCCGGCGGCGAGACCTTTGAGGCCCGGGACTACACCACCTTCGAGACCATCCGCTGGCCCCCCTTCTGGATGGCCTTTGTGTGCATCTCCTTCCTGGCTGCCGTGGGCAGCTCGGTCATCAGCTTTGCCAAGGATCTGGCCCTGTCGGTCAGCGCCCCCGAGGCCCTGGCCGTCACCCTGGTGGGTGTCCTGTCGGTGTGCAACGGTCTGGGCCGCATCCTCACCGGCGCAGTCTATGATGTCATCGGCCGCCGCAAGACCATGCTGTGCGCCAACATCCTGACCATCTGCGCCGCCGGTGTCACCCTCCTGGCGGTGACCATCGGCTCCCTGCCCCTGTGCATTGCGGGCCTGTGCCTCACGGGTATGTCCTACGGCTCCTGCCCCACCATCATGACCGCCTTTACCTCCTCCTTCTATGGCATGAAGTACCTGTCCACCAACGTGGCCATCATGACCTTCACCGTCATGGTGGGATCCCTCATCGCCATGGTGTCCAACAAGGTCCTGGAGATCACCGGGGGCTACCCCGCCACCTTTATGATGCTCCTGGCCCTGACCTTTGCCGCCCTGGTGCTGAATGTGTTCATTAAGAAACCTTGATTTCAAAAAAACAGCCTGTCCATGGTTGGACAGGCTGTTTTCTGTATATCAGACGACATGGAGGGCGATCAGCACCTGCAGGATCACAAAGGCTGCGTAAATACCCAGAAGTGTGACCCCTTGCCAGCGGGAAAGCTTTCCTTTGACCAACGCAGGCAGGGTCAAAAGGGCCATGACGGCGAACATCAACGGGATCTCAAGGAGCAGGGAGGCGTGATACCCCAAAAGCATACTGCCCTCTGGGACGGCAAAGGGGGAGATGGTCACCGCCGCACCGGAGACCAGGACCAGGTTGAAAATATTGGCACCGATGACGTTGCCCAGGGACAGGGCACCGTGCCCCTTGGTCAGGGCTGTGCCCGCAGTGACCAGCTCAGGCAGGGAGGTGCACAGGGCTACGATGGTGACAGCCACCACCTCCTCCGGGATACCGGCCAGGGTTGCCAGGGAAACGGAAGAGCCCTCCAGCATATCCGCACCCACTGCGATCAGGGCTGCGCTGACCGCCAGGAGGATCACATCTTTGTAAAAAGGAGTGCCGGGGGCTTCGTCCGTTTCTGCCGGCTGCCCCTGCCCGGCTTCCCGGGACCCTTTGTAGATGGTGAGGGCCATATAGATGCCGAAGAGCAGCAGCAGAACGATGCCCAGCCATCGGTCGAAGCGTCCGAATATGTATGCCGCCATGGCGTAAACAGAGGCCGACAGGAAGAAGAACAGAACGGGGAGCATCAGGTTTTTCCTGTTGATGGAAGAGGGACGGATGGCCACGGTGAGTGCGGCGATCAGGGCGGTGTTGCAGATGATGGAACCGATGGCACTGCCGAATGCGATGGCGCCGTGGCTGTGGACGGCGGCAGTGACCGAGACCATGACCTCCGGAAGGGTGGTGCCGATGGATACCACCGTGGCACCAATGATGATCTCCGGCAGCCGAAATCGTTTTGCGATGCCGACCGCTCCGTCCACGAACCAGTCGCCCCCCTTGATGAGCAGGAGCGCACCAAGAACAAATAAAACAAGGGAACCGAGCAGGCCGTCGGTGAGCCCTTGATACCATGTCGAGAATTGTGCAGGCATAAGACACCTCCTTTCCCATCATTATAACATAGATCCTCCAAAGATACAGCAGAGAATTTTTTGAACTTCAAGGCGAAAATCATAGTATTTTTATATAAATAACCAGGCCGTGCCGGCGGCCCCCGCCTGCACGTCCTGGTTATGATGATTCCGCTACCTCCAGCATATGCCGGGCGAAGATGCCAAACCCCCGGTCGGCGTGGTCAATGAGCACATGGGTCACGGCCCCCACCAGCTTGCCGTTCTGGAGGATGGGCGAGCCTGACACGGGTGATCGTCATTAGGGACAACAGTTCAAACTTTACATTTACAACGCAAGCGGATATAATGAAAATACAGCAGTAGCAGGAGGTGAAGCTATGGCAATGGAAGATACTCGAGATCAAGAATATTTTATAAAATCACGCAATGTGTGGTTCCCTGATTTTGAAAAGGAGATGGAAAGAAAGAGTTTACGTTATCAGAAGAGTTCGTTTCCTTCCATGCTTGCATTGCTATGCTACTTTCGCTCTGAAATTACCAGAAATCAGTTTCTATCTGAGTTCTTAACACAGAAAGCCCCGGATAAAATGTTATCAACAGACAAGCTTCCATATTTACAGATCAAAGAGTACTGCCTTTCGTATCAGAACAAAGAAATCTCCGATGCGGAATTTGATGAAAAGATACTGCTTTCCTTCTGTGCAAGACCTTTAGACGGTGTGTTTTCTCCTCCATTTGCTTCATGGAACGAAGTGGTTCATTTGATATCCCGAGTGGAGAATAAAACGAACCATCTGCCCTTCTATTTTGATGGTCTTGGTTGGGTCGGATACCTCAAGGGAAATGTGACAAGATATCTCTATGTGAAAACAGTCTGTGATGCAGGGGATCATCTATGTCAGCTTCTTCAGTACGGTTCAGATGCTGTTAAAGAAGATTTGAACGATAAATACAGCATGGAAGTATCTGTTGCCTTGCGCCTGCGTGAACTCTGCATGAAGTATAAGGACGGATCGCTTTCATCTGATGAATTTGATTGCCAGTATTTACAGCTCGCAAAGGATTTTTGTTCAGATATTTTGGAATAAGAGAAAAAAGGCGGGAATTCCCGCCTTTTTCTATTCTGCTGCTTCCAGCATATTCTCAATAAAAATCCCATACCCTCTCGTTGGGTCATTCACCAAAACATGGGTCACAGCTCCAACTAACTTCCCGTTTTGCACGATTGGAGACCCTGACATCCCCTGGACGATGCCGCCGGTTTTTTCCAGCAGACGCTGGTCGGTGACCTTCAGCATCAGGTCCCGGGTGTCCGTGGCGTTATGGCAGATCTTGATGATCTCCACCGCATACTCCTCCACCTGGGTCCCCTCCACGTTGGAGAGGATGGTGGCCTTGCCCTCCCGGATCTCCTCCGGCTCTGCCACAGGAATGGGCGTGCCGGTGAAGGTGTCGTTCTCGGTCAAATACCCGAAGACCCCCTGCTGGGTGTTGGCAAAGAGCTTGCCCAGGTCCTCCCCGGCAGTGAAAGCCCCCCGCAGCTCCCCGGGCCGGCCGTCTTCCCCCTTCACGATGCCCACCACGCTGGCCGGGGTGATGGCCCCGGTCTGGAGCTTCATGAGCACTGAGGTGTCCACGTCGTTGATGCCGTGGCCCAGGGTGCCGAAGAGGCCGGTGGCCGGCTCCACGAAGGTGAGGGTGCCGATGCCCGCCATGGAGTCCCGGATCCAGGCCCCCAGCTTATAGGCCCCGTCGGCCGAGCATTGGGCGGCCCGGGTGGTGAGTTCCAGCTGCTCCTCCTCCCGGAGGACGTTCAGCTCCATCTCCCGGCCGCTCAGGTCCTGGAGGATGGTCTGGACCTCCTCAATGGAGCTGACCTGGGCATCGTTGATGTGGGTGATGACATCACCCGTCCGGATGCCGCAGGCCTTGGCCGGGGAGGCCAGCCCCTGTTCGGTGGTGATGTCGGTGAGACCCACCACCAGGACCCCCTGGGAGAAGAGCTTGATGCCCACCGCCTGGCCCAGGGGGATCACCATGCGGGGCTTCTGCTCTGCCGCCGCTGCCCGGGGGACCAGGGTCAGGGCCAGCACCGCCAGGGCCAGGGCCAGAAAAAGCCCCCGGAGGAGGGCGGCTGAGAGGGGTCGTTCCTTGGTTTCCTGCAAAAAATCACCCCCTGATTTGTTTGTTTGTGCGCCCATCAGGCGCATGGTTCAGTGTGGCCGATTTTTCGAGAAAAAGCCCCGGGAAATTTTGTGCCCGCTGCCACCGTTGACGAAACCCGACGGCTTGTGATAAAATACGATATCTTTAATTTTATTTCAAAAAAGGAAGGTACCTCCCATTGACCATTCAGTATAAACCCAAGGGCGTTTGTTCCCAGCTCATGAACGTGACCATCCAGGACGGCATCATTCAGGAGGTCCAGGTGCTGGGGGGCTGCAGCGGCAACCTCCAGGGCATCTCCAAGCTCCTGCCCGGCATGAAGGCCGAGGATGCCATTGGCCGTATGGCAGGCATCAAGTGCGGCTTCAAGGCCACCTCCTGCCCCGACCAGCTCTCCAAGGCCCTTCAGGCCGCCCTCCACGAAGAGGAAAAGCGCAAAACCGCAGAGTAAGCACAAAACTCCCGAGACGGCCGTCTCGGGAGTTTTGTGCTTACTCTGCGGTTTTGCGCTTTTCCTCTTCGTGGAGGGCG
>JAFVUT010000248.1 GCA_017502545.1 Ruminiclostridium sp. | reverse complement strand
GGTGCGGGCCATGGACAGAACGCCGCGCTTGTGGCTCAGGTCGTTCTTCACGCCGTTCTGGGCGAACTCGCCCTTGATGCAGTAGCCGGGGCCGCCCATGCCGGTGCCTTGGGGGTCGCCGCCCTGGATCATGAAGCCGGAGATGACACGGTGGAAGATAATGCCGTCATAGAAGCCCTTCTTGATGAGGCTGATGAAGTTGTTGACGGAGATGGGTGCCACTTCGGGGTACAGCTCAGCGACGATCTTGCCGCCGTTTTCCATCTCAATGGTAACGATAGGATTCTGTGCCATAGTTGATTGCTCCTTTGATATATGTAAGTTGGTTGTTTACGATGATCTTAACGCCCTCTCAGGCCGCCTGTTCGGCGGCCAGCTCTCCCAGAGTGAGAGCTGAATTGAGGTGTTACCTCTGCTTGAGGGCCCGGTCCATTTCCCGCTTGGCGTCCTTCTTGGCGGCGGCCTCCCGCTTGTCATAGAGCTTTTTGCCCTTGCACAGGCCGATCTCCACCTTCACCCGGGGACCTTTCAGGTAAAGGCTCAGGGGGACCAGGGTGTAGCCGTCCTGCTTGATCTTGCCGAAAAGCTTCATGATCTCCCGCTTGTGCATGAGCAGGCGGCGGGGACGACGGGGCTCCCGGTTGAAGATATTTCCCTTTTCGTAGGGGCTCACGTGCATATTGTTCAGGGTCATCTGCCCGTCCTTGATGGTGCAGAAGGAGTCCTTCAGGTTCACCTGGCCCATGCGGATGGACTTGACCTCGGTGCCGGCCAGCTCGATGCCCGCCTCGTATTTATCCTCCACGAAGTAATCGTGAAAGGCCTTGCTGTTTTTGGCAATGGGTTTGATCTTCTCTCCTGCCACGGTGGGCACCTCCTTTCGGCCGAACTTCCTTAGCAGTTTATTTTAGCCCTATTTTACCCGGTCTGTCAAGGGTTTAACCCCGGTTTCTGTCCCATTTGGCGGCCTGTTCCCGGAATATTTACAGAATAGGAATTGACACGGTAGGCTTTACGTGTTACAATTTGGTTACAGTAGTATGAGGGGGAATGTGCCCCCTTTGGTTTATTGCACCCCTGCCGGGTGTTGCATACAAAATATTATGAAATCGGAGGTTACTTTATGGCAAACGAAAAAGCACCACTGTCCTATAAGGGCCGTCCTCTGCGCCGGAAGGATAACATCCTCTATTACGGCAATATGACCGATTCCCACATCATCCAGCTCCAGATCCTGGAGACCAAGCCCGTGGGTGACATGGATGTGGCCAGCAAGGTCAGCATCCAGCTCCAGCTCACCGATCCCGACCTGAAGGGCCGCGACCGCGTGGTCAAGCGCAGTGAGAAGGACAGCCTGTATTCCGCCATCGACATCGCAACCGTCTGGCTGAACAGAGCCCTCTCCGCACGTTGAGGGTGGCCCGCATGAAGAGAACGACTTTACTGAGCCGCATCCTGGCCTGCACTCTGCTGGCCTCCACCCTGCTGTCCGTGTCCGCCATGGCAGCCCCCACCGAAAACACCACCACCGCCATCCGGGTGGATAACCCCGCAGGCATCGTCTCTGCCGCCCAGACCGTCACTGCAGCGGACACCGCTGTCACCGTCACCCCCGAGGATGCCACCGGCTCCGTGGAAGTGACCTACCAGGACGAGGCCGGCAACCAGACCTCTGCCACCGTGGACACCCAGTGCCCCACCAACACCATTTACGGCTACGTCTCCGCCCAGGGCTCCGGCCTCCGTGTCCGTCAGGGCCCCGGCACTGACTACCCCATCCTGGCCACCGTCTCTGACGGCACCCAGTACGCCATCACCGGCAAGACCAACGGCTGGTATCAGATCTGCTACAACGGCCGCACCGGTTATGTCTCTGCCGACTATATCCTGGAAAAGGACCAGAACGGCACCCTGACCTCTCCCGGCCCCGGCAACAGCGAGATCGGCAGCGAGATCGGCACCATCGCTCCCCCCGAATCTTTCGACGGCGAGCTGGCCCAGCGCATCGTGGACTACGCCCTCCAGTTCAAGGGCTATCCCTATGTGTACGGCAACGAGGGCCCCACCTCCTTCGACTGCTCCGGCCTGACCTGGTATGTGTACAAGCAGTTTGGCTACAGCCTGTACCGCTCCTCCAAGGACCAGATCAACAACGGCACCGCAGTCCTGAAGGCTGAGCTTCAGCTGGGTGACCTGGTGTTCTTCTCCAAGAACGGTTCCTATCCCACCCCCGTGGGCCTGTACATCGGCAACGGCGAATTCATCCACGCCTCCACCCCCGAAAGCGGCGTCAAGATCGACAGTCTGTACTCCAGCTACTACGACTCCGATTATTATCTGGGCGCTCGCCGCATCATCTGACTATGAAAAATGAGTGCATCCGTTGGGTGCACTCATTTTTGTTTTTTGCGGCACGCACATATCGCGCCGCAAAACGAATCAAACTTGCTTTCGCCTCAAGAGGCGAAACTCTGCGAGGCTTTGCCGCATCGAAACGATAAGGGCTTGTTGCAAAAATCTGCAACAAGCCCTCTGAAATTCAAATCGTCCCACAGGGACACCGCAACTGCCCCAACGGGGCAATTTCACTGGGCCAAAGGCCCAATTTCACACGCGGCCAGCGTATTTCACTGAGCCATCGGCTCAATTTCACTGGAAGCACTGCATCGAGCAGTGCTTCCTTTTACTTCAATTCGCCCAGTCTGGCCTTGTTGGCGGCGATACGGGCCTCGATCTCCTCCAGCTGGCGGTAAAGGTCAGCATAGCCCTCCTCTGCCACGGGGTTCTCCAGGACATAGCGCTTGCCGATCTCTGCGTAGACCCGCTTCTTGTTCTCCTCCTCGGAGACGTTGTCCAGGTTCAGCTTGGCGGTCTCGCCCAGCTCCTTGGCCTTGCCCAGACCCACATAGGTCAGGTTCTTGGCCTTATTGCCCAGGTTCTTCCAGTCTGCCATATTTTGTACCTCCTTGATGGATGTAGTGGTTTCTGCTCCTATTATACCGGGTTTCCACCCATTTGACAAGCAAACCGATGGATTTCCTCTTTTCATCCGGGGAAATGCCCGATATAATAACAGTATATCCTATGCCATTCCACCCCCAGGAGGTTCCCCATGATCATTTCTTACGCCCCTCTGGAGGGGATCACCAACTGGGCCTTTCGGGCCCTCCACCATAAGATGTTTTCCGGCGTAGACTCCTATTATACCCCCTTCTGGACCCCCACGGTGGATTCCCCCCTGGCCGGCCGAGGCCTCACGGATATGCTCCCGGAAAATAACCAGGGCATCCCGGTGGTCCCCCAGCTCCTTACCAACCAGGCAGAGGCCTTTCTCCCTGCCGCCCGACTCCTCCGGGACATGGGCTACGAGGAGGTCAACCTGAACCTGGGCTGTCCCTCCGGCACGGTCTTTTCCAAAAAGAGAGGCTCCGGTTTTCTCACCCAGCCCCAGGAGATGGACCGCTTCTTCCTGGAGATCTTTTCCGCCGATCCGGGTATCAAAATCTCGGTCAAGACCCGGGTGGGGGCCGAATCCCCCCAGGAGTGGGCGGCCATCCTGGACATCTATAACCGCTACCCCATCCACGAGCTCACCATCCACCCCCGGGTCCGGAAGGACTTTTATAAGGGACAGGTCCGGATGGAGACCTTCCGCTACGCTGTGGAGCATGCCAGGATGCCCCTGTGCTACAACGGGGACCTGAACTCTGCCCAGGACTGCCGGGACTTTTCTGCCGCCTTCCCCACCGTCACCCATGTGATGGCCGGTCGGGGGCTGGTGGCCAACCCTGCCCTGGCCCGGGAGTTAAAGGGCGGTCCCCCTCTGACCCAGGAAGAGCTCCACGCCTTCCACGACCTCCTGCTGGAGGATTACCGTCAGCGGCTCTTTGGTCCCCGCCCTGTCCTGGGGAAGATGAAGGAGATCTGGTTCTACATGGGCACCATGTTCCAGGGGGCAGAAAAGCCCCTGAAGGCCATCCGAAAGGCAAAGAACCTGGACGACTATACCCACGCCGCCCAGGCCCTCTTCCGGGATGCTTCTCTCATTCCCGGGGGAAAATTCTATCAGGATCCATAATCCGTGGGCAGGCCGAAGAGGTCCCGGATGAGACCCTTCTCCTGCTCCACACTGGTGATATCCAGGGCATCCGCGATGATCCCCGCCCGCTCGATCAGGCGGCGGGTCTTGGTGGAGCCCGCTGCTGCCCGGACGGCCAGGATGCCGTCCTCGGTGTAATAGGACACCCGGGGGACCTTGTTCATGTTGGAGGCCGGGTGGGTCTCAAACCAATACAGGGGCGTGACGAAATCCACGTCCAGCTGGGGCTCTTCCGTAAAGCCCAGGACGGGGGCCCAGTCCAGCCCAGGCTTTTGCTGCATCTGGACCCAGCCGTAGACCGGGTG
>JAFVUT010000021.1 GCA_017502545.1 Ruminiclostridium sp. | reverse complement strand
CTCCCTCTGGGAGAGCTGGCGCCGAAGGCGACTGAGAGGGCGAATCACTGCCGACATGGTGATACCGCAGCAGATCAGCCCTCTCCGTCTTCGCCCTATGGGCGAATCCACCTCCCCCTCTGGGGGAGGTAACAACCCCCGGACGGTCGTCCGGGGGTTTGTTGTACGGATAAACTTACAGCACCTTTGCCAAAAAGCTCTTGGTGCGCTCGTGCTGGGGGTTGCCGAAGAGCTCGGCGGGGTTGTTCTGCTCCACGATGTAGCCGTCGGCCATGAACAGGACACGGTCGCCCACTTCCCGGGCAAAGCCCATCTCGTGGGTGACCACCACCATGGTCATGCCGTCGGCAGCCAGCTGCTTCATCACGTCCAGAACCTCGCCCACCATCTCAGGGTCCAGGGCGGAGGTGGGCTCGTCAAAGAGCATGACCTTGGGCTTCATGGCCAGAGCCCGGACGATGGCGATGCGCTGCTTCTGACCGCCGGAGAGCTGGTTGGGATAAGCATCGGCCTTGTCCACCAGGTCCACCATCTTCAGCAGGCGCATGGCCTCCGCGTCGGCCTCGGCCTGCTTCATGAGGCCGGTCTGGACGGGGGCCAGGGTGATGTTCTTCTTGATGGTCATGTTGGGGAAGAGGTTGAAGTGCTGGAACACCATGCCCATCTGCTGACGCATCTTGTCGATGTTGGTCTTGGGGTCGGTGATGTCGGTGCCCTCAAAGGTGATGGTGCCGGAGGTGGGGGTCTCCAGCAGGTTCAGGCACCGCAGGAAGGTGGACTTGCCGGAGCCGGAGGGGCCGATGACCACGACCTTTTCGCCGGGGTAGATGTGCTCGGAGATGTCCTTCAGGACCACGTGGTCGCCGAAGGCCTTTTTCAGATTTTTAACGTCGATCACCTTGACGCAGCCTCCTTTCCAGTTTGCCCAGCAGCCAGCTCAGCAGGCAGACCAGGGCCAGATAGACACATGCGATGCCCAGCAGGGGGAACATCTGCTCATAGGTACGGTTGTAGATGCCCTGGGCGGCATACAGCAGCTCCTTGCCGCCGATGACGGTGATGAGGGAGGTGTCCTTCAGCAGGACGATGAACTCGTTGCCCAGTGCGGGGAGGATGGCCTTCACGGCCTGGGGGATGATGATGAAGCGCATGGACTGAACGTAGTTCAGGCCCAGAGACCGGCCGGCCTCCATCTGGCCCTTGTCCACAGACATGAGGCCGCCGCGGATAATCTCGGCAACATATGCGCCCGAGTTGATACCCAGGGTCAGGGTACCCACCAGGGTGAAGTTGCGGCTGCTGGAGAAGATGACGAAGCTCATGATGAGCAGCTGGACCATCATGGGGGTGCCGCGGATGACGGTAACGTAGACCTTACAGATCAGGTTCAGCAGGCCCAGGATGGGATTCTTCTTGCCGGGACGCTGCTGGTCGTGGGCGGTGCGGATGAGGGCCACAAGAAGGCCCAGGCAGATACCCATGACCAGGGCCATGGCGGTGACCAGCAGGGTGGTCTTGACGCCGTTGAGGTACTGGAGCCAGCGGTCGGCCTCGATAAAGGCCTGATAGAATTTGACGAAGAACTCCTGGAAGAAGGTCAGGTCACCACCGCTTTTTGCCAGTTCCTTTAATGTGGTGTACATTTGTTCCATGGGGTGTTCACCTCTCGATCTTATTTTGGAACATAGGCTCCCTTATGCAATGGCCCAGGCCAGCCTCTCTTGGCCTTCGGCCAATTCACCTCCAGGGAGCTGGCACGGCGAAGCCGTGACTGAGGGATTGTGCGGAAGAACCTTTGATTTCTTGCTCAGTGAATGCGAATTCGAGCGTTTTTCCGGGACAACCCCTCCGCCTCGCATACGCTCGGCACCTCCCCTTGCACAGGGGAGGCTAATTTGCCGGTTATCCAAAGGTATCGCCAGGGTGCCCTTGGATAACCGGCAAAAGGGGCGGCTTACGCCGCCCCTTTGCGGAAACTGATCACTCAGCTGCGATGTACTTGTCGATGATGGCCTGGATGGTGCCGTCTTCGGTCAGCTCAGCCAGAGCGCCGTTGATGGCATCCAGCAGAGCGGTGTTGCCCTTGGCAATGCCGATGGCGTAGTCTTCCACTGCATACTCGGTGTCCAGAATGGTCAGGCCTTCGTTGGCAGCCACGTATGCCTGAGCGGGAGCGCTGTCGATGACCACGCAGTCAACCTGGCCGTTCTTCAGAGCCTGGACAGCAGCGATGCCGTCGTCATAAGCAATGACGTTCTCCTCGCCGAAGCCGCCGTTCTCGGGGGTGTCGGAGCAGTAGATGTAGCCGGTGGTGCCGCGCTGGGTGCCGATCATCTTGCCTTCCATGTCGTCCAGGGAAGCGATGTCGGAGCCTTCGGGAACGATGACTACCTGAACGCCGGAAGCATAGGTCTCGGAGAAGTCCATGACCAGCAGACGGTCCTCGTTGACGGTGACGCCAGCCATGACCATGTCGCTCTTGCCCTCCTGGGCAGCCAGCAGGGCAGCGTCAAAGTCCATGTCGTCGATCTGCAGCTCCAGGCCCAGCTTCTCAGCAATGGCGGTAGCGATCTCGATGTCGATGCCTTCGAAGCCGCCGTTATCGGTGGTCATCTCATAGGGGGGGAAGGTGGCGTTGGTGGACATGGTCAGCACGCCTTCGGTGATGGTGGTGAAACCGGCGTCGCCGCCCTCAGCGGGCTCGGTGACCTCGGTGCCTTCGGTTTCAGGAGCGGGCTCTTCGCCGCCGCCGCAAGCGGACAGGGCACAAACAGACAGCAGCATGGCTGCGGCCATCAGGATGGAAAGAAACTTCTTCATCTTTGGTACCTCTTTTCAAAATTTGGTGGTCCCGTGGGCCTCTCGCCCTATCTTGGGACAACTGGATTATACGCAATATTCATTGAAAATGCAAGAGAAACCAGTTGTATTTCTTTCATATTCGGCGATATGCAAAAAAAGGGCAGGGGGTTTTTCACCACCCTGCCCAAATTTTACAGCAAGAATATTCATTCTGAATGAATATTGCATGAATTGCCTCGCAGAGTTCTCCGCCCGCAGGCGGAGAAAAGAGACAAATCATATTTTGGGCGGCTTTGCCGTCCAAAATATACTTCTCAGCGTGAGAGTGACCGGATTAATCCGGGCGCGGGTCACGCTGCAATCCCCCAATTTACAGAGCCCAGCGAAGCGGGTCTGTAAATTCCGGAATTACACGAAAGCAGCCTTGCGCTTCTCCAGGAATGCGCCCAGGCCTTCCTCAGCGTTGGGGTGCATACGGACAGCAGCCTGAACAGCGGTCTCTTCCTTCAGCAGCTCTTCCAGAGTGGTCTCGTGAGCCTTGTTCATCATAGCCTTGGAAGCGGAGTAGCAGTTCAGAGGACCGCGAGCGATCTTGTTAGCCAGCTTCATAGCCTCTTCCTGCAGCTGCTCTGCGGGATAGACATAGTTTGCGATGCCCAGGGTCTTCATCTCGTCAGCCTTGACCACGCGCTGGGTCAGCATCAGCTCCTTAGCGATGTTGGGGCCAACAACGCGGGGCAGCAGGTAGTGGCAAGCGCAGTCGGGAACCAGACCGACCTGGCCGAAAGCGACGATGAACATAGCATTGTCAGCGACCAGAGCGATGTCGCCAGCCATCAGCAGGGAGGTGCCGGCACCGGCGATAGCGCCGTGAGCAGCGGTGATGACGGGCTTGGGGAAGGTGTTCAGCAGGGTGGTGAAGCCGCCGGCGACGGACATGAAGTCGAAGAATGCCTCTTCGGTGGTGATGCCCTTCATCTCAGCGATGTCGCCGCCTGCGCAGAATGCACGGCCTTCAGCGTTCAGAACGACGCAGCGGACAGCGTCATCGTTCTTAGCAGCCTCGAAAGCGACGGTCAGGTCAGCGAAGATCTGCTTGTTCAGGGAGTTCATAGCCTTGGTGCGGTTCATGCTGACAACAGCAACGGCACCTTCCACGCGATACAGAACGGTTTCCAGATTCATGGGAATCAATCTCCTTTATTTTGTATTCAGTAAGTCCATAGGGCATAGCCCATTCTAATACAAGATAAATTATAGCATAGAGATTGGAAGTTGAAAAGGATAAATTTTAGAAAAGGGAGAGAAAGGTTGGAATTTCCTCTTTCTCGTGGATCGGGTCGATTAGTCATCCAGCAGTTGCTGGTATGAAACCCCTAGCACAGAAGCAATACATTTGAGTTCAATGTCTGTCACGAAGCGTTGTCCGCTCTCGATTCTCTGAACGGCGTTTTTATCAATGTCCAAAGCATGGACTTGAAGCATTTCTGCAAACTTTCGCTGGGATGTCTTTTCGGGAAGGGATTCCCTGAACAGTTTGATTTTTTGACCGCAAATGTTGTTGCGTCCATTCTCGGCTTTATTTTTATACATAGTAATCTCCGTTTTTGACATTCAGTGATTGTCATTTTGTTTAGTATATGCTATACTACAGCTATAATTGACATTCACTAGATGTCAGAAAGGGGTTATAGTATGGAAAATATATTGCACAAACTCTATCGGGGAGAAATCTCCCCTGCCGACGGATACGAGGCCAGATTGGAGGAGTATCAGCAAATGCGCCAGAAACACATATTGGAGTATGATGCCTTCGTTCAGAGCCTGGAGCCAAGACAGCAGAAAGCTTTTAATAGAATCATGAATCACCAGTTCGATACGATCCCTATGGAGTACGCGGACACCTTTGTGGAAGGATTTGAAATGGGAGTCAAAATGGTGGTGGCTGTGTTTCAAAAGGAGATTTTGGGGAGTATATGATATTCCGGAAATGAAAAAAACCACACCCTGTGGGTGTGGGAAAAGGGGGGAGCGGTGACGAGGCTGAACTCGCTCCCTCGTCCCACAAAAGCTGACGCTTTTGCGGGAACCCGGGTACCTCCTGGATTGAAAAATCCGGGGCTACACCCCGGATTTGGCGGTGGAGGTAGGAGTTCGAGCCATCGCTCCAGAAACGAAAAAATCCACATCCTTTCGGATGTGGCAAAGGTGGGAGCGAGGTGACGAGGCTGAACTCGCTCCCTCGTCCCACAAAAGCTGGCGCTTTTGCGGGAGCCCGGGTACCTCCTGGATTTGATAATCTGCGGCTACACCGCAGATTTATAGGTGGAGGCAGCGAGCTTAATTCGAGCCTCGCCGTGGGTACGGCGCACAAGCATTTTGGGCAAAGCCCAAAATCTTGGCTTCGGGCGGATTCACTTCGCCCGAAGCAAGTTAAATGACCGCAGGTCACCAAAGATAAGAAAAAACCACGTCCCAAAGGACGTGGTTTTCTTATCTTTGGAGCGAGTGACGAGGCTCGAACTCGCTACCTCCACCTTGGCAAGGTGGCGCTCTACCAGATGAGCTACACTCGCATCGACAAGAGCTATAATATCACGCCCATGCCGGTTTGTCAACAACTATTTTTCGAAATTTCAAAAAATTTCTGCCCCGGGCAAAACGGGCTCACCCCAGGTCATGGTGATCTCCGCCACCCGCTGCTCGCCGCTGTCGGGATAGAGGGTGACCTCCACGTCCACCAGGACGGGGTGAGGCTCCTCCAGATCGGCGTAAGCCTCCCGGACGGCCTGCTCCAGGGTGTCGGCGCTGTCGGCCTGGGAGAAGTGGCTGATGCGGAAGACCGCCTGTCCGGGGAGGGCGGGCAGAAGCTCCCGCAGTTCCCGGGCCACGGCGCTGCTGCCGGTGACCGAGAGGATCTGGGAGATCTCTTCGGGGGTCTTGGTGTAGGCAACCTTCACGTCCACCTGGTAGTAGCTGGAGGTCTGGGTCACATCGTACTTGATGTAGTCCACGGCCCAGGCCCCCAGGGGGTCCTCCTGGGTGACCTCCAGGCAGGCCCGGTCCACGTCGGTGACGGCGGAGCCGGTGATACTCACGAACTGATACAGGCGGATGACCCCGGTCTCCGTCCCCTGGCCCACCAGATGGAGGAGGGCGCTGACCAGACCCTGGTAGGTCTCGGCCCGGAGGATGGAGGGGTCGTTGTCCTCGTCGGAGAAGGCCACGTGGGGGGTGGAGGCCACGTAGCTCCGCTCCAGCATGGAACAGCCCGAGAGCAGGAAGGCGCAGAGGAGGGTGAGGGCTAAGATTCGGTTCTTCATGTGCGACCTCCTTTCTTTTGGGACGTGGTGCTATCTGCCACGATGCGGGCCGATGAGGGCATCGGCCCCTACAAGGGGTGGTACTATGCCTGTAGGGGCGGATGCCCTCATCCGCCCATTTTCCGTTGGTTGACCCGTTAGGTATTACAGAAGAGAGAGCTGCGTGTCTCCCTGATCTTCCGCCTTTAACAATGCGCCCGCTGCCGGTAAACTTCTTGCCTTATACCGGCTCTTGTTCACCATGGGGGTCTCCGTCAGAAGTTTTGCCTCCTGGACGGTATAGCTCTTCTTCAGGGTCATCACCTGGACACCCTGGGTGGAGCGGGTGGTCTTCACGGGGATCAGGCCGGAGCCAAAGAGCAGGGCACGTCCCTCGGTGGAGTAGAGGACCAGGTCCTGTTCCTCCTCCTCATGTAAGAAGAGGACGGTCTTCAGGGGGCTCTTGTCGGAGTAGGCGCCGGTGAGCTTCTTGCGCTTGGTCACCGTCTGGTAGGCAGACAGGGGGACCCTGGCCACCTTGCCGTTTTCAAAGAAGAACAGGAGGTGGCCCTGGTACTGACCGGGGAGACAGGCCCACAGGATGTTCTCCCCCTCCTCCATTTCCAGCTTGGCGGGGAGGTAGTCCCCCAGGACGCTGGCCTTGGTGTCGTCGAAGGTGTTCACCCAGGTCTTGTAGCACTGCTGGCGGTCGGTGAAGATCAGCATTTCAGAGGCGTTGGTGGCCTCCCAGCGGAAGGCCGGGCCGTCCCCCTCCTTATATTTCTGCTCGCTGGACATACGCAGGGACTGGGGGGTGATTTTTTTGAAGTAACCCTCCCTGGACAGGAAGAGGTGGACGGGATAGGCGGGGATGGTCTCCTCCTCGGGCTCGATCTCGGCCAGCTGGTCCTCGTAGAGGATCTCAGTGCGGCGGGGGGTGCCGTGCTTCTTCTTCACGGCCTCCAGCTGCTTGATGATCTCCTTGCGGATCCGGGCGGGCTTGGTGATGAAGTCCTCCAGGTCGGCAATGTCCTTTTCCAGCTGCTGTGTTTCGGCGGTCCGCTTGAGGATGTACTCCTTGTTGATGTTCCGCAGGCGGATGTCCGCCACATACTCGGCCTGGATCTGGTCCAGACCGAAGCCCTCCATCAGGTTGGGGACCACCATGGAGTCCAGCTCGGTATTGCGGATGATGGCGATGGCCTTGTCGATGTCCAGCAGAATGGCGGCCAGACCCCGCAACAGGTGGAGCTTGTCCTTCTTCTGGGCCAGGTTGAACTCGGCGGCACGGCGGACGCACCCGGACCGCCACTGGGTCCAGTGGTCTAAAATCGCTCCCACACCCAGGACTTTGGGCATACCGTCGATGAGGATGTTGAAGTTGCAGGCGAAGGAGTCCTGAAGGGGGGTGGCCTTGAAGAGCTTCTGCATGAGCTTGTCCGGGTCGGTGCCCCGCTTCAGGTCGATGGCCAGCTTCAGGCCGGACAGGTCGGTCTCGTCCCGCATGTCGGAAATTTCGCGAATTTTGCCGGACTTGATGAGCTCGGCTACCTTGTCGATGATGGCCTCGGCGGTGGTGGTGTAGGGGATCTCGTAAATTTCAACGAGGTTTTCCGACTTGATATACCGCCACTTGGCCCGGACCTTGAAGGAGCCCCGGCCGGTGCGGTAGATGGTTTCCAGCTCCTTCCGGTCGTAGAGGAGGAGGCCGCCGGTGGGGAAGTCGGGGGCTTTCAGGGTCTCCAACAGGTCAGCCTCGGGGTTTTTGATCCGGGCGATGGCGGCCGAGCAGACCTCTTCCAGGTTGAAGCCGCACAGGTTGGAGGCCATGCCCACGGCGATGCCCATGTTGGCCGAGACCAGGATGTTGGGGTAGGTGGTGGGCAGGAGGACGGGCTCGGTCAGGGTGCCGTCGTAGTTGGGGACGAAGTCCACCACGTTCTTGTCAATGTCCCGGAAGAGCTCTTCGCAGACCCCGTCCAGCTTGACCTCGGTGTATCGGGAGGCGGCGTAGGCCATGTCCCGGGAGTAGACCTTGCCAAAATTGCCCTTGGAGTCCACGGGAGGGTGGAGGAGGGCGCCATAGCCCTTGGACAGACGGACCATGGTCTCGTAGATGGCCCCGTCGCCGTGGGGGTTGAGCTTCATGGTGGCGCCCACCACGTTGGCCGACTTGGTCCGGGCCGCGTTCAGGAGCTTCATCTGGTACATGGTGTACAGGAGCTTCCGGTGGGAGGGCTTGAAGCCGTCGATCTCCGGGATGGCCCGGGAGATGATGACCGACATGGCGTAGGGCATATTCATTGCAAGCCCCTCTGAAAAATCTTCTGCATCGGCAAACTTAAATGGTATGATTGTTTCATTATTAGGATTTATATATCCGAACTTATCATTTTTACAAGCATATAGCACACCTTCTACAT
>JAFVUT010000247.1 GCA_017502545.1 Ruminiclostridium sp. | reverse complement strand
TCGCTGACCACCGCATCGAGAAGCCCGGCGACGCTCTGGAAGAGGGCCAGGTTGTTGACGTGAAGGTCACCGACATCGACATGGACCGCAAGAAGGTCTCCCTGTCCATCCGCGCACTGCTGACCGAGGGCGCTGAGGAAGAGGCAGAGGACGCTGAGTAATCTCAGTTTCTGAAAAAAGCTGGTAGGCCGTCAGGCCATCCAAAGAAAACCATTACCGGCAGAACACAGAATCAAGAAAGGGGGACTGCCGCATGGCTGGTCCCTCTTTTTTTGACAAAATAAAAGGGTGGCTCTCCGGAGAAGATAACACCACCCGAAAGAATGGAGGACAAACCATGGTTACCATTACCAAAGACACCATCGTGGGCGACATCCTGGATATCGCACCCGAGACCGCACCCGCATTCCTGGAGATTGGTATGCATTGCCTGGGCTGCCCCGCATCCCGCAACGAGACCGTGGAGATGGCTTGCATGGTCCACAACGAGAACGTTGACGACCTGGTCAAGAAGCTCAACGAGATGATCGCTGCCAACAAGAAGTAATCAACCCACAAAAAAGGGGCGGTTCACCGCCCCTTTTTATTTGTAAAGGGAGGAATTTCCATGAAAGAACTGGAACTGACCCCGCGGCTGATGGCCATTGCCGATCAGGTCCCCCAGGGGGCCAGGCTGGCCGACGTGGGCACCGACCACGCCTATCTGCCCGTGTACCTGCTCCTGAAAGACCGCATCCGGAGTGCGGTAGCCTCCGACGTGAACGAGGGTCCTCTGGAACGGGGCCGGGAGACTGCCCGGACCTACGGGGTGGCCGAGGACAAGATCTCCCTCCGCATCTGTGACGGCCTGGCCGGGGTGGAGGCCCACGAGGCGGACACCGTGGCCATCTGCGGCATGGGGGGCGAACTGATCTCCCGCATCCTGGGGGCCGCCCCCTGGACCAAAGATGCCCTGCTCCTCCTCCAGCCCATGAGCTCTCAGCCCGAGCTCCGTCAGTGGCTCTTGGCCAACGGCTACGCCATCGAGGGGGAGCTGGTGGTGAAGGAAGGGGAGAAGTACTACGTGATCCTTACCGTCCGGGGTGGAGTGTCCGAACCCTATACCTCCGCCGAGCTGTGGGTGGGCCGTCAGCAGCCCGGGGACGTGAACCCCCACCGGGGTGCCTACCTGGCCGATCAGATCCGCCGCCGGGAACGAGCCCTGGCCGGCATGAAGCAGGGGAACCCCTCCCCGGAGGCCCTGGCCCGGGAGGAAGAACTCCTGGAGGGCCTTAAAAATCTGGAAAAGGAGTGGAATGCATGGCAACGGTAAGAGAGATCTATGACCTGCTGGACCGGAAGGCCCCCTTCCGGTATCAGATGGGCTTTGACAATGCAGGCTTCCTGGTGGGCCGGGGGGACCGTGCAGTCTCCAGGGTCCTGGTGGCTCTGGACATCACCCCCGAAGTCATTGCTGAGGCGGTGGACACCGGCTGCCAGCTCATCGTGGCCCATCACCCTGTTATCTGGGGCCAGATCGGCCAGGTGAACGACGAGACTTCCACCGGTCGGAAGCTCCTGGCCCTCATTGAGAACGGCATTGCCGCCATCTGCGCCCACACCAACCTGGACGCAGCCCAGGGGGGTGTGAATGCCGAGCTGGCCCGCCGCATGGGCCTGCTGGACCCCGTTCCCCTGGAAGTGGACGGGGATGACGAGAACGGTGTCCCCTACGGCATTGGCCGGGTGGGGCATCTGCCCGACCCCATGGCTCTGGCGGACTTCGCCGCCTACACCAAGAAGGCCCTGGACCTGGAAGGGGTCCGGGTCCTGGATGCCGGGGTCCCCGTGTCCAGGGTGGCGGTGGGCGGCGGTGCCTGCGGCTCCATGCTCCCTCTGGTGAAAGCCCAGGGCTGCGACACCTTTGTCACCTCCGATCTGAAGCACGACCTGTATCTGGAGGCCCGGGACATGGGCATCAACCTGCTGGATGCCGGCCACTACTCCACCGAGACCGTGGTCTGCCCCGTGGTGAAGACCTGGCTGGAGGAGGCCTTCCCCGGCCTGACTGTGGAAGTTGCCGGGAACCAGGGCGAGGTTTTTACATATTTCTAAGGCCAGACCCTTGCCAAGGACGGCCCTCTGTGATAAAATTACTTGGTTAAAGATATACGCGGGACAGGAAATGTCCGGCGAACGATATAATATACGAAGGGAACGATACCTATGTCCGGACATTCCAAGTGGCATAATATTCAGAAGACCAAGGGTGCCGCTGACGCAAAGCGCAGCGCTGCCTTCACCAAGATCGCCAAGGAGATCATCGTGGCCGTTAAGGCCGGCGGCTCCGGCGATCCCGCTAACAACTCCCGCCTGGCCACCGTCATCGCCAAGGCAAAGTCCGCCAATATGCCCAACGACAACATCAAGCGCACCATCGAGAAGGCACTGGGCTCCAACAACACCGACAACTACGAGTCCGTGGTCTATGAAGGCTACGGCCCCAACGGCGTTGCTGTCATCATCGAGGCTCTGACCGACAACCGTCAGCGCACCGCTCCCGAAATGCGCCACCTGCTGGACAAGTACGGCAAGGGCCTGGGCGCTACCGGCTGCGTGTCCTGGTCCTTCGACCGCAAGGGCGTGCTGGTCATGGTGGACGAGGACGGCGAGCTGGACGAGGATACCGTCATGATGGACGCTCTGGACTGCGGCGCAGCCGACCTGGAAGTGGACGGCGAGGTCTTCACCGTTTACACCGAGCCCGATGACTGCGGCGCTGTGGCTGCTGCCATGCAGGAGAAGGGCTATGTCTTCGCCTCCGCCCAGGTGGAGATGGTCCCCCAGAACTACGTTAAGCTCACCGACGCCGGCGACATCAAGAACATGGAGAAGCTCATCGACATGCTCGAGGACAACGACGACGTCCAGAACGTGTACCACAACTGGGACGAAGAGTAAGAAACGAAAACACACTCATTTTCCATCGGAAAATGAGTGTGTTTTGTTTTGGGGATCACGGCCTGCTGCGCGCGCCCTATAGGCACACTGGCAGGCCGAGACGTGTTTTCTGGCACGCGCATGTCGCGCCAGAAAACGGATTGGATTTCTTTTCGCCGTTGCGACGGCGAAACTCTACGAGGTTAATTGTGAGTTTTGTAGGGGCGATTCACGAATCGCCCGTCAACGTGGCATTTATGGCGGAGGTGGGTGGGCCGATGTGGTCATCGGCCCCTACATGGAACGTATAGTGTAGTCACCACATGATCCTCAGTAGACAAGTGGTATTTGTTCTGCTATACTGACCCCAAAGGAGGTGTGTCCATGGAGAACATGAACGTGAAAAAGTGGCTGATGGCCGAGGTGGCGGTTGCCTTGGTGATCCTGGGCGTCTTCCTTTGGAACCACCCCTTCAAGACGGAGATCAGCAAGGAGATCACCGCCACAGTATACGTGGACGGTGTGGCCCGGGAGGAGACCCTGGTCTTTATCGATGGGGAGATCTCCAAACGACTGTTCCATGGGGACCGGCACTTCAGCGGCACCTTTGCCATCGACTACTATCCCACCACCTGTGATACACGGCACACCGCCCATATTCAATGGGATGAGGACGGCTACCAGATCATCGACTACCATTACCCCGGCGGTTTCGTGGAGGACTACACCACCACGCTCACCATTGACGAATCCATGGAACAGTTTGCCGTGTCCTTCTTTGAGGGAACGGTCATCGCTACATCAGAAGATTTATTGTAAAAAAGCACCCGCTCATTTGAGCGGGTGCTTTTGCGTTTATCCCTTTTTGGGGAACCAGTTGTAGGCGATGGTGGTGTACAGGGTCACGGTGATGAGATACTCGATCACATTCTTGGCGGTAAAGAGGACGGGGTCTGCACCAGACAGGATGTAGCGGCCCAGCAGGCCCAGGGAGGCGAAAATGAAGACCATCACCAGGATGCGGAGGGTGTAGCCAGAGCCGTAGATGCGGGTCATCAGGCTGCCCAGGGCGCCGAAGAACAGCAGGAAGCCCAGGAGGGGGAGGATCTTGATATCAGGCTCGAATATTCGGCTCAGGGGGAACAGGTAACCGCTGAGGATGGCGGTACAGCACCACAGCATGGCCAGGAAAAAGAGTTGTGTGGCTTTGTCGTTGCGCATGGGATGACTTCCTTTCATTGTTACGTAATGTCGATGATGACCAGCTCTGGGCTGTTAAAGAGCCGGGGGATGCGGGTGGACTCCCGGGCCAGGCCCCGGCTCACCAGGAAGGTGCAGTCGGGGAAGTCGTATCGGCCGCCGGCGTATTTTGGGAAAAAGCCCTGGTTGGGGGCAAGCAGACCGTTGAGGAGGCCGGGGATCCGCCACTGGCCGCCGTGGGCGTGGCCGGAGAGGATCAGGTCAAAGGTGCCGTAGGAGCGGTACCGGTCGATGAGCTCCGGGCGGTGGGAGAGAAGGATGGTGAAAAGGGCCGGGTCCGCCTGGGCGGCAGCCTGGGCCAGCTGATCTGTCATGGCCTCCTGGCCCACCCCCTCCGGGTCGTCCACGCCGCAGACCTGGATGGTCTGACCGTCAACGGTCAGGGGAAGGCAGTCTCCCTCCAGAACGGCGGCTCCGGCGGACCGGATGAACGCTTTGATCCCCTCAATGTCGTCCGTGCGGTACTCGTGGTTGCCCGAGACGTAATAGGTGGGGCAGCCTTTGGAAACCTCAGTGACGAAAAGCTCTCCTTTTTCCCGGGGGATGTCATCGTCGATGATGTCACCTCCCAGGAGGACGGCGTGGGGGCTTTGGGCGGCGATGGCATCCAGCAGGTCCTCCTGGCTTTCTCCGTAGTCGCAGGAGTGGAGGTCGGTGACCAGGGCCAGGCGAATGGGGGTGTCTACCGCCGGGGACTCCACCGCATAGTGTACCGTGACCATGTCATCGGTAGAACCCACCAGGAAAAGAGCGGCCGTCCCCAGAAGGAGGACGGCCAGGGCCATGAGGAACCCTTTCTTGGCAGAAGCTCTCATGGTCCTTTAACCCAGGTTGAACAGAACACGGGCGTTGGGGTCGGCCATGCGCACCAGGATGGTGGCTACCTCCGCCCGGGTAATGGGGGAGTTGGGCCGGAAGGTACCCAGGCTGTCGTTGCCGGCCAGGATACCGGCCCGGTAGAGTCTGTAGATGGCGGTGTCGGAGCGGTAGACATCGGGGATGCTGCCGTAAGGTACGCTGTTGATGGCGGGCAGCGCCTCGCTGGGCAGGGCGTTGGCTACGATGGCGGCAAACTCCTGGCGGGTCAGGGTGCCGTTCATATCCGCAGGTACCGTGGAGATGATACCCTGGCTGAGGGCGTAGTCGGAATAGGTCTTGTGCCAGGGGGAGGTGGTGGAGAAGGAGCCGTCCCCTGTCAGGAAGAGCTTCCGCATCCGGGCAGACAGGGTGATGGTCTGGGCGGCGGTGACCTGGTCGGTGGGCTTGAACTTGGTGGTCTCCACGCCGTTCATCAGGCCGTAGGCGTAGACGTTGGCGATGCTGTTGTAGTACCAGGCGGTCTTGGGCACGTCGGTGAAGGTGCCGTTGTAGGCGGCGGTCTTGTGGAAGCCCACGCCGGGGGTCCACTTGGCGATGAGGGTGTGGCCGCTGGTGGTGGAGATCACCGAGGAGCTGTTCACCAGCATCCCGGAAGTGGTGTACCAGCCCAGGAAGGCGTAGCCAGACCGGGTGGGAGAGGGCAGCTGGTAGGCACTGCCCCGCTGGGCCAGCTGGTACTTGCTGCTGACCGAGCCGCCGTTGGCATCATAGGTGACGGTGAGGTAGCCCTGCTTCACCTGGAAGGTCTGCCAGTCGGAGTTGGCATAGGTCCAGGGGTTGGCGTTGGCGTTGGTGGCCTGGACCTTCACCCGATAGGTGCCTGCGGGCAGGGGATTCAGGGCGAAGGGGGAGGTGGCGTAGAAGTGGTACTGGTAGTTGGGCATCCAGGAGCCGTCAGCCTGCTTCTGCTCCACATAGATGTTGTAGTGGGTGGCCAGGTTGGCGGCGCTCCAGGAGACGGTGATGCTGTCACCGGTGCCGTAAGCATCGGCCAGGTCGGCCAGCTTGGGTGCGGTGGGGAGGGCCACGGTGGGCAGGATGGTGTCCTTGCCGGAGAGGTTGGCCTTGAAGCAGATGAGACCGCCGATGGTGCCGTTGTACTCGGAAAGGAGCTTCTTGGCGGAGGCACCGGAGTCGAAGATCTTTACATCGGAACCCACCACCTGGTCCACGGCCACGAAGTGGCCGCTGTTCTTCACCCGGGCGATGACGTAGTAGCCGCTGGCCTGGAGCTCACTTACTCGCAGGGCCACGGACTCTATGGGCGTGGTGGTGTCAAAGAACTCCTGGTTGGTGAAGTAGAACCGGGGAGAGGTATTGTAGGTGATCTGACCGAAGGACAGCAGAGCGTCCTGGGAGCTGGTCTGGCTGTGGCTGATGTAGCCCTGCTTGTCCAGCCAGTCCCGGAGGGAACCGGGGTTCAGGGTGGCCGGGTCATAGGCTCCGGAGTGACACATGAGCACGGCGATGGAGGAGATCAGGCAGCCGGACCCGCCGAAGGTATGCAGGTCTCCCAGGGGGGTGCTGCCCCAGGCGGGGTCCCCCTGCCGCCAGGTGGTGTAGTCGGTGCTGTAGTTGGTGCCGTTATAAACAGCCGTTCCGGCGGCACCTGCCAATGGGGCAGGCAGCAGGGTGAGGAGCATCACCAGGGCCAGGAACGCAGGCAGGATTCGTTTTTTCATATCCGATGCCTCCTTTGCGTGGGTGTGGAGTGTTTACACAGTAATACAGCATCAGTATGGCATAAAATGACGAAAAAGTCCAGTAAATAGGGAGAATTGTAAGATTTCTGCAATAAAAAAGAGCCGCAGGCCGGGACTTTACTGTCCCGGCCTGCGGCCCAAAGAGAGATAGGGAGAAACATATCAATGGGGGCTTGACCGGCGGTGGCTTCCCAGGCAGACGGCAAAGACCAGAGCCAGGGACAGCAGACTTCGGATGATGGAGAGGATGGAGTGGATGCGCTTGACCATAAGAAGCTCCTTTCCGGTGGGTCACACGGCGGCAGTCTGCTGACGGAGACCGGCCTTCTCCCGGGCGGTGGCCAGCATGAGCTTGATGCGGTTTTCCTGGTTGACCCGGGAGGCGTTGGCATCGTAGTCGATGGAGCAGATGTTGGCGTTGGGGTAGAGTTCCTTGAGCCGACGGAAGGTCCCGCGGCCTACGATGTGGTTGGGTAGGCAGCCGAAGGGCTGGGCGCAGATGATGTTGTCATAGCCGTGCTCGATCAGTTCGCTCACCTCGGCCGAAAGATACCAGCCCTCCCCCATCTTCACGCCCCGGTCCAGGACACGCTCTCCTTTGCTCCGCGTAGCCCGGAAGGAGGAGGGGCGGACGAACTGGGGAAAGTTTTTCAGGGTGCGGCGCAGGATGGTCTCGTAAGTGGAAACGATACCGGTGAGGACTTTGCTGACCAAGGCACCGGTCAGCCCGCCCCCATAGAGTTTCCGGTCCACCGCCGGACCGTCCAGACAGTAGTGGAGGAAGCCCAGAACGCCGGGGAGCATATACTCGCAGTCCTGTTCCTGGAGGAATTCCTCCAGGTTGTTGTTGGCGAAGGGAGAGTACTGGGCATAAACCTCTCCCACGATGCCCACCTTCACCTTTTTGCAGTCTTTGGTGGGGATGGCGGCAAAGTCTTCGGCCATCTGGCGCAGATGCTTTCTCAGCTGGAAGGGGAGGACCGAGGCGGAGAAGAGGAGACTCTTCATGTAGTCGTACCATCGCTCCATGACGGCTTGGGTGTCCCCGGGGTTGACCTCATAGGGCCTGACCTGATTTTTCAGGAGCATCATCAGGTCCCCGTAGGTGACGGCGGCCAGAGCCCGGAGGCAGAGGATGGGGGTCAGGCGGAAGCCGCTGTCCCGGCTCAGGGTGGTGAAACCCAGGGTGATCACCGGGATGTGCTCCATGCCCAGCTTCTGCAGGGCTTTCTTCAGGGCCATCACATAGTTGGAGGCCCGGCATCCACCGCCGGTCTGAAACTGCAGGAGGGCGATGGACCTGGTGTCGTGGTCCCCACTGGTGACGGCGTGGAGCTGCTGCCCCAGGGAGCAGATGGCGGGATAGCACAGATCGTTGTGGAGGTACTTGAGTCCCACTTCCAGAACGGATGGCCCCTGGGTCCGCAGGACATGCACCTTGTATCCGCTGGCCCGAATGGCGTTGGCCAGCAGCTCCATGTGGACGGGAAACAGGTCGGGGATCAGCAAAGTATGCTGGGTTTTGGAAAAAGCGGTCACGGTGCTCACCCCTTTCGAATTGACAATGGATGCGAAATATGGTACAATTTGTACCTGATACAGATTGTATCAGAAGAGATTTTTATGTCAACATTTGGAAGGAGGCAGAATCTGCGGTTCTGTCTCAAAAGGGATGGGATATCATGGACAAACGCAAGGCAGCACGGCAGCGGGTGCGGACGAAGATCACGGAAGCTCTGCTGGAACTGATGGGGGAAAAACCCTTTTCTGAGATCTCGGTCATTGAGATCGTGAACCGGGCCGGGGTGGCCCGTCAGTCCTACTACCGGAACTTTTCCAGCAAGGAAGAGATCGTGGAAGGGTTCTACTTTGGCCTGCGGGATCTGGGGCTGGAAGAAATGCGGCGGAGGCAGCCGGAGAATAACTGCCAGTGGCTGTCTGTGATCCTTGGGGTCATGAGCACCAAGCGGGAGGAGCTTCTGCGGCTCTACCACGGCGGTTTTTCCAAGGTCCACCTGGATATCATGAATCAGTTTGTGGAGGAAGCGGCAGGGGACATGCCGGCCTGTTCCCCCGACCGGTACAAGCTCTACTGTTATGCCGGGGCGGTCTACAACACCACCCTGGTTTGGTTCCAGGAGGGATGCCAGGAGTCTCCGGAAG
>JAFVUT010000246.1 GCA_017502545.1 Ruminiclostridium sp. | reverse complement strand
GGCCCACCGGCTCCGCCATGCGGGCAAGGGCATCCTGACCAACCCCATCATTCTGGGCATTTTACTGGGGACCATCCCCTCCCTGCTGGGGCTGGAGGCCTTCCCGCCCATCCTGGACTCCACCCTGGACCTGCTGGCCCGGGTGGCCACCCCTCTGGCCCTCCTGTCTCTGGGGGCCACCTTCCAGGGCAAGAAGGCCCTGGGGCAGATCAAACTCTCGGCCGTGGCCTCCACCATCAAGCTGCTGATCCTCCCCGCCCTCTTCCTGCCCCTGGCAGTGTGGTGCGGCTTCACCGACTCCAAGCTGGTGGCCCTGCTCATTATGCTGGGCTCCACCTCCACCCCCACCTGCTATATCATGGCCCGGAACCTGGGCCACGAGGGCACCCTCACCGCCAGCGTCATCGTCATGACCACCGTGTGCTCGGCCTTCACCCTGACCTTCTGGATCTTCCTGGGCCGGGTGCTGGGGCTGATCGCGTAAGCAAAGGCTCCCTCTGACGAGGGATCTGTCGCTAAGCGACTGAGGGAGAGATAACGAACCCCAAAGGGTTCTGCCAATCCTACACGTTCCGGTATCTCTCCCTCCGTCTCGCCGATGGCGAGCTACCTCCCTCGTCAGAGGGAGGCTGAATACGTTCCTCCTTAAGAAACATTTAAGACTTTCCCCATACAAATTTCATTTCCATCTGTTATCATAAAAAGGAGAAATCTCATGAGAAAACAGCTGCAGGCCCTCCGGGACGTGATGGCCCAACACAAGATCGACGCTTACCTGATCCCCACCGACGACTTCCACGGCAGCGAATACGTGGGCGACCACTTCCAGTGCCGGGAGTACATCTCCGGCTTCACCGGCTCCGCCGGCACCCTCCTGGTCTTCCCTCAGTGGGCCGGTCTCTGGACCGACGGCCGCTACTTCCTCCAGGCCGAGGACCAGCTGAAGGACTCGGGCATCCGCCTGATGAAAATGGGCCAGCCCGGAGTCCCCACCCTGGAGGAATTCCTGAAAAGCTCCCTCCAGGCCGAGCAGGTCCTGGGCTTTGACGGCCGCTGTGTGGATGCCCGCACCGGCCGGAAGTACTACCAGATCACCAAGAACCTGGGGGCCTCCATCAACACCCAGCTGGACCTGGCGGGGGAGGTCTGGCCGGACCGTCCCCCTCTCTCCGCCCAACCTGTCTGGTCCCTGGGGCTGGAGTACGCCGGGGAGTCCCGTGCCAGCAAGCTGGAGCGGGTCCGGGCCGTCATGGCGGCAGAAGGGGTCAACACCCACCTGCTGACCACCCTGGAGGACATCGCCTGGCTGCTGAACATTCGCGGCGGGGACGTGGACTGCAACCCCGTGGTCCTGTCCTACCTGGCCCTCACCACGGAGGGCTGCACCCTCTTTGCCAACGGGGCCGCTTTCCCCAAGGAGGTCCTGGAAGAGCTGGAGGCCGACGGGGTCACCCTCCGCCCCTACGACTCGGTCTACACCTATGCCAACAGCCTGACCCCTGACCACACGGTCCTGCTGAGCACCAGGTCGGTGAACACCAAGGTCCTCACCAGCATCCCCACCGGGGTGAAGCTGGTGGACAAGCCCAACCCCACCGAGGCCGTGAAGGCCGCCAAGAACGACGTGGAAGTGGGCAACATGGCAAAGGCCCACCTGTACGACGGCATTGCCCTCACCCGCTTCATGTACTGGCTGAAGAAGAACGCCGGTCAGCTGCCCATCACCGAGATCTCCGCCGCCCGGAAGCTGGAGGAGTTCCGGAAGGAGCAGCCCGGCTACCTCCAGCCCAGCTTCGACCCCATCATGGGCTACGGTCCCCACGGCGCCATCGTCCACTACTCCGCCACGGCCGAGACCGATGCCCCCATCGAGGCCAAGAGCTTCCTCCTGGCAGACACCGGCGGCCACTACCTCACCGGCACCACCGACGTGACCCGCACCTATGCCCTGGGTCCCCTGACCCCCGGCCAGAAGGCCTCCTACACCGCCGTTCTCCGGGGCAACCTGAATCTGGGGGCCGCCCGGTTCAAGGCAGGCTGCACCGGCTCCAACCTGGACATCCTGGCCCGTCAGCCCCTGTGGGACATGGGCCTGGACTACAACCACGGCACCGGCCACGGGGTGGGCTACCTCCTCAGCGTCCATGAGGGGCCCCAGAACATCCGCTGGCGGCCCAACGGCCCCGAGGCCCCTCTGGTCCCCGGCATGATCACCTCCAACGAGCCCGGCTTCTACCTGGATGAGGAGTACGGCATCCGCCTGGAGAACCTGATGGTCTGCCGGAAGATGGACGAGAACCCCTATGGGGACTTCCTGGGCTTCGTCACCCTGACCCTCACCCCCTATGACCTGGATGCCATTTCTCCCGGCTTCATGACCGACACGGAAAAGGCCCTGCTCAACAGCTACCACGCCCAGGTCTATGCCGCCATCGCCCCTCACCTGCCCCAGGAGGAGGCGGAATGGCTGAAGGAAGCCACCCGCCCGGTGGAATAATATAAGGAGAGATCCCCATGCCCCCTGAGACCCAACAAAGACCCAGACAGCCCCGTCCTGCCGGAAAGCGCCAGGCCCCCAGGGCCGGCTCTCCCAAGGGCAGCCAAGCCGCCCGGACCGGCAGCCGTCCGCCCCAGCGCCGACGGAAGAAGAAAAAGACCATCCCCTACCAGCCCATCATCCTGGGTCTGGTGCTGGTGGTCCTGCTGGGCATCGTCCTGAACCTGACCAATTTCGGCCAGGTGGGCAAGCTGGGCCGCCTCCACGTCCCCATGTGGGTGGACAAGCAGATCCTCCACGAGAACGCCGGCGGCCGTCCCGGCACCAAGCTGGACGGGGTGAAGGACATCGCCATCCACTACGTGGCCAACCCCGGCTCCACCGCCCAGAACAACCACGACTACTTCGACCAGCCCGAGACCCAGGTGAGCGCCCACTTCGTGGTGGGCCTGGAGGGGGAGGTCATCCAGTGCATCCCCCTGGATGAAATGTCTTACGCCACCAACGACCGGAACAGGGACACCATCTCCATCGAGGTCTGCCACCCGGATGAGACGGGCAAATTCAACCAGGCCACCTATGATTCCCTGGTGAAGCTCACCGCCTGGCTGTGCGACAACTGCGGCATCAGCCGGAAGGACGTCATCCGCCACTACGATGTGACCGGCAAGCCCTGCCCCCTCTACTTCGTGGACCACCCCGACGCCTGGGAGCAGTTTTTGAAGGACGTAAAGAAATACTGACAGCAAAACCCCGGACTTTGCGGGGTGCGCATAGGGATATACGCACCCCGCAGTGATATAGATTTGCTTTGCAAATCTGTGATATACATCTGTCGATGTGTGATATAGGCTTCGCCTATGATATATTTTCTGCGAAAATGTGATGGAAAAATGGACTTCCGCAAAATCTGCGGAAGTCCATTTTATATTAAAATCGTCCCAACGGGACACCATAATATGCCCTTGGGCATATATCACATTGCGTCAGCAATATATCATATTTCCTGACGGGAAATACATCACTTTCCCGTCAGGGAAAATATCACTGGGGGTTGCGAAAATCCCTTTTCGCAACCCCCTTTACGTCCGGGGCTTTCTTTTTACGGTGACAACATCACCGACACATGGCCCAAAATCCGGTATGCTATGCTCATAAAAAATGACCCTTCCGAAAAGGCCTTGCCTTTTCCAACGGATAAAAGAAAGGTGGAACGAGTTATGAAGAAGATCGTCATCGTGGGCGGTGTGGCCGGCGGCGCCACCGCAGCAGCACGGATCCGCAGACTGGATGAGGATGCCCAGATCGTTGTGTTCGAGCGCTCGGGCTTTGTCTCCTACGCCAACTGCGGCCTGCCCTATTTCATCGGGGACGTCATCGACGACCCCCAGGCCCTGACCCTCCAGACCCCCGAGAGCTTCTTCGCCCGGTTCCGGGTGGACATCCGGGTCCGCCATGAGGTCACCGCCATCCATCGGGATCGCAAGACGGTCTCGGTCACCAACCTGGCCACCGGCGAGACCTTTGAGGAGTCCTACGACAAGCTCCTGCTGGCCCCCGGCGCCAAGCCTGTCCAGCCCAGGCTTCCCGGCATCGGCCTGGACAAGGTCTTCACCCTCCGCACCGTGGAGGACACCTTCCGCATCAAGAACTACATCAACGCCCACAAGCCCAAGTCTGCCGTGCTGGCCGGCGGCGGCTTCATCAGCGTGGAGCTGGCCGAAAACCTTCGTGCCCTGGGCATGGAGGTCACCATCGTCCAGCGGCCCAGACAGCTCATGAACCCCTTTGACCCGGACATGGCCGCCTTCCTCCACGCCGAGGCACGGAAGCACGGCGTGAACCTGGCCCTGGGCTTCTCGGTGGAAGGCTTTGCCGAGAAGGACGGGGGTGTGGACGTCCTCCTGGAAAACGCAGCCCCCCTCCACGCCGACATGGTGGTCCTGGCCATCGGCGTCTCTCCCGAGAGCTCCCTGGCCAAAGAGGCCGGTCTGGATCTGGGCATCAAGGGGAGCATCCTGGTAAACGACCGGATGGAGACCTCCGACCCCCACATCTACGCCGTGGGCGACGCCGTTCAGGTCAAGCACGCCGTCACCGGTGAGCCCGCCCACATCGCCCTGGCCGGTCCCGCCAACAAGCAGGGCCGCATCGCCGCCGACAACATCTGCGGCGGGGACAGCCGCTACCTGGGCTCCCAGGGCAGCTCCATCCTCCAGCTCTTTGACCTCACCGCCGCTGCCACCGGCCTCAACGAGGGCGGGGCCCGCCGGGCAGGTCTGGACTATGACAAGGTCATCCTCTCCCCCATGAACCACGCCGGCTACTACCCCGGCGGCCAGCTACTGACCATGAAGGTCCTCTTCGAGAAGGAGTCCTACCGGCTCCTGGGTGCCCAGATCATCGGCTACCAGGGGGTAGACAAGCACATCGACATCCTGGCCACCGCCATCCACGCCGGACTGAAGGCCACCGACCTGAAGGACCTGGACCTGGCCTATGCCCCTCCTTACTCCTCCGCCAAGGCCCCGGTGAACATGGCCGGTTTCATGATCGACAACATCGCCCAGGGCCGCATGAAGCAGTGGTATCTGGAGGATGTGGAGAATCTCCCCCGGGACGGCAGCGTCACCCTCCTGGACACCCGCACCCCCATGGAGTACGCCGGAGGCTACATCCCCGGCTTCCGGAACATCCCCGTGGACGACCTGCGGGAGCGTCTGGACGAGATCGAACCGGGCAAGCCGGTCTACGTCATCTGCCAGAGCGGCCTGCGCAGCTACATCGCCAGCCGCATCCTGGAGGAAAAGGGCTTCGAGGCCTACAACTTCACCGGCGGCTTCCGCTACTTCGCCGCCGTGGCCTACGACAAGGCCCTCATCCAGCAGGCCTACGACTGCGGCATGGACCGATAAACAGAAAATCGCCCCGGACGTTTCGTCCGGGGCGTGTTTTTGCGTTATGTTCTTGTTCCGCCGCTCTTTTCGATCCATTTTTCCTGTCGGTAGCGGGCCACGAAGCAGATCCCTCGCACCATCCAGTCGATGGTCATGGCGATCCACACGCCGAAGAGGCCCAGGCCCATGTACCGGCCCAGGATGTAGCTGGCAAGGACACGGAACAGCCACATGGAGACGATGGAGATGATCATGGTGGGGGCCACGTCGTTGCCCGCACGAAGGACATAGGGCATGGTGAAGGAGGGAGTCCAGATGGCGATGGCGCACACCGAGTGATAGATCAGGATCTGCCGGGCCATCTCGGTGGCCTCGGGGGACAGGTCGTAGATCTTCAGCAGCAGGGGAAGGATCAGAATGATGATCACGTTGGACACCGCCATCATCACATAGGTCAGCTTGAGGATCTTCCTGGTGTAGTACTTCACCTGGTCGAAGGCACTGGCACCCACGCATTGGGAGATGATGGTCACTGTAGCCAGGTTCATGGCCATGCCTGGGGTCACGCCGAACATAGCCACCGCATTGCCCACGGCGTTGGCCGCAATGGCCGCCGTGCCGAAGGAGGACACCAGACTCAGCACCAGGATCTTGCCCAGCTGGAACATACTGTTTTCCAGACCGTTGGGCACACCGATGCGCAGGATGCGCACCAGGAGTTTGCCGTCAAACCGGAAGGCCAAAGGTCTGCGGATGTGGATGGGCAGGTCCTGGTTGCACAGGAGCTTCAGGATGACCACTGCCGCCACCGCGCGGCCGGTAAAGAGGGCGATACCGGCGCCCTCGATGCCCATGCCCACCCCGTAGATCAGAACGGCAATGCCCCCAATGTTGATGACATTCATCAGCAGGGACATCTTCATGGAGATCCTGGAGTTGCCCATGACCCGGAAGATGGCGGCCCCGCCATTGTACAGGGCGATGACCGGGATGGAGGCATTGGTGATGAGCAGGAAGGTCCTGGCGTTCTGCCGGACCTCCGGGGTGATGTCGCCGAAGACCGTGTCCAGGATGAAGTTATGGCCCAGGTAGCACAGAGCCATGACCCCCACCGAGGCCGCCGCCACGAAAAGGATCATCTGCCAGGCCGCCCGGCAACCCTCCTTCAGGTCGCCCAGACCAATGAGCTGGCCGGCCACCACGGCACCGCCGGTGGCCAGGGCGGAGAAGAGGCTGATGAACAGAATGAACACCGAGTCCACCAGGGAGACGGCAGACACCGCCGCCTCACCCAGGCCGGCCACCATGATGGAGGTGATGAGACCGGCCGAGAACTGCAGGAACTGCTCAATGACCAGGGGGACGATGAGTTTTCTTAAATCTTGGTTGCTGAACCGAAGTTCCACAGGGTTCCCTTCTTTCCCGGAAAAGTCTCACAGAGTTTCGCCGCCATAGCGGCGAAATAAGATTTGATTGGTTTTCCGGCGCGACAGGCGCGTGCCGGAAAACACTTCTCAGGCCGCAAGTGTGCGAGCCTTTGGCTCGTGCACAGCAGCGGCCTGAAAGGCCTAAATTTAGCCCGGGGGTAAAACTCCCGGGCTAAATTTCTTAAAGGTAATAGTCGAACCCGTAGCAGCTCTTCTCGAAGCCGTAGATCTCGTAGAAGCGGTGTGCCTGGGTTCTGGGCATACCGGAGTCCAGGACCAGAGCCTTGCAGCCGCGCTCCTTGGCCAGCTCCTTGGCGTGGTCCATGAGCTTCACGCCGTTGCCCTTGCCGCGCTCGTCCTCGTTGGTGATGATGGAGGAGACATAGCAGGTCATGCCGGACAGCCAGAAGGTGTTGAAGTATGCGCCGTGGCAGAAGCCGTGGTACTCGTCGCCGTCCATCAGGAAGAAGGCGAAGGAGTTCTCGTCAGCCAGCACATCGGCATACACCTTGCGGATGACTTCCTTGTCGTAGGTGTTGTAGGTCCACAGCTTCTCGATGTAGTCAAAGGCCACGTCGAAATCGGCTATGGTTGCGTTCTTGAATTCCATAAAGATAACCTCCCGGTGTTTATTTCTTGATGGCTCTATTGTAGGACCGGGCAGGTGGGATTGCAATTCCCAATAATACGGAAAAGATTAGCTCGCTATGGGTAGGGATGGGTAGAGAGAACTATAAAATGATTGATTTTGAGTAGAAAATACGCTATACTACAGGGGAGAGAAGGGAGGGTTTCCCATGGAAAAAAGTCAATTTTTGCTGTACAACGAGATCCTGTATCAGCTGAGCAGCTGCCGGACGGTCCGGGCTCTGAGCCAGACCCTCCTGAACCAGCTCAAGCTCCTCATCCCCTATACCTACGCCAGCCTCATCCCCATCCGCACCGAGGGTGGTGAGCTGGTCCACGGGGAACCGGTGTCGGTCCCCGGGGAGTTCGCCCGGGTGGAGAAGACCTGGGGGGAGCGGACCGACCAGTGGTATACCCTCTGGCTCAGCCATGCCCCGGAGGCCATGGTCATCCGGGACCGGGACATCCTGCGGGACGGACGGTTCTCCAGCCCCGCCTATGACAGCTGCTTCGGAGCCTACGCCATCCACGACTGTATGCAGATGAATATCGTCCACGCCGGGCAGGTCATGGCCCGTCTGGCCCTCTACCGGACCAAGGGGGAGGATCTGTTCAGCGACGAGGAGGTCTTTCTTCTGCGGGCCTTCGGCAGTCACATCTGCCTGGCCTGGTACAACTGCCTCTTCGGCTGGCAGACCGGGGAGGAGGCGGGGGGACCGGCGGACCTGGCCCGGACCCATGGCCTTACCCGACGGGAAGAGGAAGTGCTGGAGCTGGTGCATCAGGCCCTGGACAACCCGGCCATCATGGCCCGGCTGGGGGTGAGCCGCAGCACCCTCCACAAGCACCTTCAGAGCATCTATCGCAAGTGCGGGGTGTCCTCCCGGTGGGAACTTCAAAAACGTTTGAAATAAAAAATCGGCTCCCTCTGTTGAGGGAGCCTTAGCCTGTCGAAAAAGGCACGCCTTTTCCGACATAGGGGATCGCAGCCTGCTGCATCGCATAAATTGTGCACCTGCGGCACACAATTTCCACGTTTGCAGGCTGAGAAGTGTTTTCAGGCACGCACATGTCGCGCCAGAAAACTTACTTGACTTTTTTTCGCCGTTGCGACGGCGAAACTCTACGAGGTTTTTTGACACTCTGAGGCTCCCTCTGTTGAGGGAGCCTGAATTTTATGCCAAATCACTGACATGGACGGGCTGTTTCAGGGCGTACAGGAACAGGACCATCCCCACCCCGCCGGTGAGGGTGGCGAAGGCCAGCAGGGCTCCGGACCCGCCCCACCAGTCCAGAAGAAAACCACCCAAAGAGGAACCCAGGACGATGCCGATGGTGTTGGTCATGGAGAAGTAGGCCTGGCCCTGGACCCGGTCGGGCAGGTCGATGATCTCGTTGACGAAGTAGACCGCCGCCACGGTGTAGAGGGCGTAGCCCGTGGACTCCAGGAACTGGATGGAGCAGAGGAAGCCCATCCCCGGGGCCAGCCAGGTGAGCAGGGCGTGGAGGAAGAAGGACAGGCTGGAGACCTTCACCCAGAACCGGCTCCCCGCCCATTTCAGCAGGAGGGAGAAGAGGACCATGGCGGGGATATCTGCGATGGACATGATGGTGAGAAGGGTGCCCATCTCCTGGGTGTCTCCGCCCACTCCCTGGACGATCTGATAGGGGAAGCTGATGAGGATGTTGTGGCTGGTGAAGAGGAGGGAGATGGCCGCCAGAAGGGGGAGGACATGGGGATATTTTTTCAGGAAGGGGGTATGGTCCCGGACAGCATCCAGGACGTTTTCCCGGGGGAGCTCCTTCTTCACCGGGCCGCCATGGCGGAAGGTGAGGAGGGCGGGTACCAGAATGGCTGTGAGAGCCGCCAGGGCCAGGGGTAGGACCTTGACTCCAAAGGCGGCGGTGAGGACCCCGCAGGAGGCGGAGGCGATGCCGTAGGTGGCGGCGCCGGCTCCCCGGGCCAGACCGTAGTTGAGGCGAATATGGTTGTTGTGGCAGTCCATGGCCAGGGAGTATAGGAAGGGGGTCAGCAGCTGAAGCAGCACCAGCAGGACCATATAGAGGCCCCCTTGGAGGAGGGTTCCCGGCAGGAGGAGAAGGCCAACGGCACACAGGGCCATCACCGCTGACACCCCGGCGCAGACCTGCCGGAGGGAAAGCTTTACCATCCGATCTGCCCGGGCAGCAGCCACCGGCTGGAGGAGAGCAGAGAGGATGCTGGACACACTGATGAGGATGCCGATGTGGGCGTTGGAGAACCCCCGGTCCAGCAGATATACACTGGAGAAGGAGACCAGGATGCAGTAGGCCATCCAGTATAGCCCCTGGATGAGGGTGAACTGGGGGGTGGCGTTGGGTCGGGACATAGGGGGCCTCCTTTCCGTGTATTCTTTGAAAAACCCCCTGCTGTTCTGCTCAGCAGGGGGTCAAAAGAGGGTAATGAGTAATCGGTGACGATGGTTCCATGGTAGTCCATTTTTTGGCGATCTACAATGGCAAAAAAGAGGGAAAAATCTGCTTAGGGTGCGGTAGAGACCCTTATATGTGTGTAGGAAGTCATCATATATGGGTATCCAGGTGGTGGGCACTGCGGGCTCAGGCCTTTACGGGTTCCGGCTCGGGGAGGGACTCATCGGTGTCACGGGCGGCGATCAGAGCGCAGATGACGCCCACGATGGTGAAGGGAACGGCGGTGGTGGCGGCCATGCCGGTGAGCAGCATATAGAACACGGTGATGAAGCAGATGGCAGCGATGGCACCCAGGACGATGTTGATGGTCTTTTTCATGATCAAAACTCCTTTCGATGGAAATGATGTTGTCTTTTCTCTCAAAAGGTCCGGACCTTTGATCTGTCTGTATCATACCCTGAAATCTGCTTGTTTTCAATGGCAAAAGAATGTGAAAATGCTTATATTTGTTGTGTATAGATACTTGAAAACAAGTAGTAATGTAATTGCTGCATACTTGTGCTTCAGTAGATTTGAAGAAAGGCATAGACTCACTTCAGTAGGGCGGGGGCTTGCTCCCGCCGCTTCCCTGTGACCCGGGCCGATGTGGTCATCGGCCCCTACATGAAAAAAGCATGAACCCCCGGCTCCTTTTTTGAAAGAGAGTCGGGGGTTCTGTATAAAGCCTCGCAGAGTTTCGCCGCTATGGCGGCGAAAGGAAATTTTATTCGTTTTCCGGCGCGACATGTGCGTGCCGGAAAACACTTCTCAGCCTGCCAGTGTGCCCAAAGGGCGCGCGCAGTCAGGCTGCAATCCAAACTGCCGGAAAAGGCTCTGCCTTTTTCGGCAAGTTAATCCTCCCAGAATTCCTTGGGCTGGGTCCAGCCGTCGATGATATAGTCCTTCACCTGGCC
>JAFVUT010000245.1 GCA_017502545.1 Ruminiclostridium sp. | reverse complement strand
GCCCTGCTGGTGGCTGTTTTCCAGTTTGGTCTGGTGGGTGCCGCCGCCGCCACCGCCCTGAGCCAGGTGGTGGGCGGGGTCATCCCCCTCATTTACTTCGCCCGGCCCAACTCCAGCACCCTCCGGCTGGGCAAGACCAAATGGGACGGCCGTGCTCTGGGCAAGGCCTGCGTCAACGGTTCTTCCGAGCTCATGACCAACATCGCCATGTCCCTGGTGAGTATGCTCTACAACATCCAGCTCATGAAGTACGCCGGGGAGAACGGCGTGGCAGCCTATGGCGTCCTCATGTATGTGTGCATGATCTTCCTGGCGGCCTACATCGGCTATACCGTGGGTGTGGCCCCGGTCATCGGCTTCCACTACGGGGCGGCCAGCTACGACGAGCTGAAGGGCCTGCGGAAGAAGAGCTTCCGGATCATCGGCATCTGTGCCGTGGTGATGTTCCTGCTTGCGGAGTTCGTCCTGGCCAAGCCTCTGGCCATGCTCTTTGTGGGGTATGACCTGGAGCTCATGGCTCTGACCCTCCACGCTTTCAAGATCTTCTCCTTCGTCTTCCTCTTCGCCGGTTTTGCCATCTTCGGCTCCGGCTTCTTCACCGCCCTGAACAACGGCCTCATCTCCGCCCTCATCGCCTTCCTGCGGTCCCTGGTCTTTGAGGTATGTTTTGTGCTGCTGCTCCCCCTGGTCTTCGGCATGGACGGTATCTGGATCTCCACCGCCGCCGCGGAGCTGGTGGCCGCCGCCCTGGCCCTGACCCTCATGGCAGTCTTTCGGAAGAAGTATCATTATTAAACAAAAAAGGCATCGCATATGCGATGCCTTTTTTAGACGGCAGAAGTGAAATATCCTTCGGATGTGAAATAATGCCTTACGGCATTTCACATGGCGAAGCCATATTTCACGTGCGAGCACATTTCACAAATCCCAAAAGGGATTTATTTCGTTGAAAAAAAGCCTTTTGTCTTTCGACAAAAGGCTTTTTCTGGTGGACGATACAGGACTTGAACCTGTGACCTCCCGCACGTCAAGCGGATGCTCATACCAGCTGAGCTAATCGTCCATTTCCCTGCGGAACGAATTGTAGTATATCCTATCCCCCACCATTTGTCAACACCTTTTTCGAACTTTTTTGAAAAAACAGTCCCCGTAAAAACGGGGACTGTTTGGGGTCAAATCTTATTCGCTGAACCACTTGCGCAGGAGCAGGCCTGCTGCGGTGAGCATGCCGACCACGGCGATGAGGGCCAGTGCAGTGGGGGTCTGTTCATCCCACAGGGTGCGGGGCCCATCGTTCTCGGCCTCGGCCTCTTCCAGGAAGAGGGTGTCTGTCTCGGGACCGGTGGTCATGCCCCCGGGCTCATCGTAGGTGCCCTCCATAAAGATGTTCTGCTCGTCACTGCGATCAGCATTCTTGGTGCTGCTGTTGCTGTAACGGTCAGAGAAGGTCTTGGTGCCGGAGGACTGGACGGCCGTGCCGGAACCAGGCTTGAGACCCGCTGCCGGGTTCTTATTGGTCGTGGTAGTGTTCTTTTTTGTGGTCGTGGTCGTCTTATTGGTGGTAGGCTTCTTGGTGGTCGTGGGCTTCTTCGTGGTGGTGGTCACCGTCTTGGCGGTCAGGGTATAGGTACCCGCCTGGTTGATGGGGAAGGATGCCACCTTGTTCTTGCTGTCGTAGGTCACCTTGGGGGAGAGCTTGCCGGTGAGATCCTTGCAGGTGAGGGTCTTGTTCTTGGCCAGGGTGTAGTTCATCTTCACCACGGAGCCCTTCAGGTCGGTGATGACCTTGCCCCCGGCGTTGACCACCACCTGGACGGTGCCGGTCTTGGGGATGGTGACCGCCACAGTGATGAGGTCGGTATCCTTCAGTTTCAGATCGGTCAGCAGCTGGGAGGGGATCTCCAGGGTGGCCCCCTTCATGGCGAAGGGAACGGTCTTGCCCTTGGCGATCTTCTCGGCCAGGCTCTTACCGGAAAGGGTGATGTAGGTGTCGGTGACGATATCCTTGGGAACCTCGGTCTCAGCCTCGGGGTCCTTCTCGGGTTCCGGTTCAGGCTCGGGCTTGACCTCAGGCTTCTCGCCGATCTTCAGTTCGGCGGGGATCTTGCCCTCGGCCTTTTCCGCCAGGTCCTTTACGTTCTCGGGGATGGTGATGTACAAAGGATCGGTGGTCTTATCCTGGGTCTCGCCGCAGTCCTCCTCCACATAGTTCAGGCGGAGGGTGCAGATCTCCTTGGCGGGGAACTTGGTCAGGTCCAGGATCAGAGCTGCAGGCAGCTCCTCCTCCTTCTCCTGGGTCTTGGGATCATCCTTGGTGGGCATCTGGTAGGTGTACCAGCTCTCATCGCAGGCCGTCCACTTGCCGTCCTGTTCCATCTCCAGCACAGCCTTGGTGACCTTCTCGCTGTCATAGATCCACCGGAAGGTCAGCTTGCCCTCTTCCGTCAGGTCGATGGGGGCGGTGAGCTGGATGCTGTCGGCAGGCATCACGTAGACGGTGTGCTCCACGGTCTTGTCTGCCTTGGGCAGGCAGATCCAGTCGGGCTGGTCCTTCAGGGTGCCGGTGATGGTGGCCTTACCGGTGACGGAGGTGTCCACCTTGGACACATCCCACTCCCACTTCCACTGGTCATCGGAAAGGATGTAGCCGGTGGCACCCACGCTGTAGCGCAGGCCGGAGGTGGTGATGGTCAGCTCGGCCAGAGGGTCCTCGCTGTCCTTGGCGATGAGGATGTCCTTCAGACCGTGGGGCTGGAGGGCCTTGACCTCCAGGACCTCCTTGCCGCCCTTCCGGAAGACCGGGCAGGTGACCTTGCCGTCAAAGCCTTCGGCCAGAGTCATGGTCTCGGTCAGGACAGGCAGGGCACTGACCTGATGGGACCCGGCTTTCTTCAGATCGGCAGCATTGGTCTCCCACTTCAGGTCGGTCTGGTGCCTGCCGCCCTTCTCATCCAGGTACTCCCGGGTCTTGGGCAGCTGGTCGGCCTTCAGAGAGCCACTCTTTTCCAGGACGATGACCTGGTCCACATAGGGCCAGAAGTCCTGTTCCTTATCTTCATATACACTTTTCAGAACCACCTGTTCCGGCTCCGGAGTAACAGAGGTCTCGGGGGTGGTGGTATCGGCGGCAGTTCCCACCGCCTGGGCCCCTGCACTGCCCAGCACGGTCAGTGCCAGGGCCAGGGCCAAGCCTCTCTTCAACAGTTCCATATGGCTTCCTCCTATGGGGAATCATTCAGGGCGGGCATACCCGCCCACAGTAATCTAATGGTATTATAGCAGAAAGAGTCCTTTCTGCCTAGTGTTTTCACAAAATCTTAATAATTCCGGGAAAAGAAAAAAGCACCGCTGAGCGCAGTGCTTCGGGTAACCGCCAATTCTCAATGAAGAAAATCAAACGGAAAACCGTTATTCTTTGTCCTGGATATTTGCCTTTGCTGTCCGACAGGATGCAACCAGCATGACACGCAGCGATGTGCATTTTGCAGAAAGTTCCTTATAAGACTGCTCGTCAATGTAATTGGTTTTCCGCAGCAATTCAAGCCAATACCCTGTTTCGCTTGCTTCTTTTAAGGCGATTTCCAGTTTTGAAATAAAATCCCGCTTGCCTTGTGCATATTGCGCTTCATGTATATTTGCACCGATGGAAGTCCCGCTTCTGCCGATCTGATTGGAGATAATTGTTTCTCTGTTGGCCTTTAAATACTTCACAAGATTGATAATATCCACAGAAAAATCCAGAGAAAGATCTACAAGTTTATTTTCTTTCACAGAAGCCCCTCCTTGTATGAAATAGCATAGTATGATGCATCGCTCAGGGCGATATGATGCGATGCGTGCGCATCATGATGCTGCGGCCTTGCCGCAATGATGTGATGTTTGCCAAAATCATGAGCGAAGCGACATCATTTCCGAAGGAACCATCATTGGCACAGCCAGCATCATTTGCCAACGGCAAACATCATTCAAAAAAGCCACTTTTGTCTGTTAGACAAAAGTGGCTTTTTTGCTGGTGGACGATACAGGACTTGAACCTGTGACCTCCCGCACGTCAAGCGGATGCTCATACCAGCTGAGCTAATCGTCCATTTCCCTGCGGAACGATTTGTATCATACTCCATGGAAGCGGATTTGTCAACACCTTTTTTCAAAAAAGCCAAAATTCCTTTTTCCGGGTCCCGGGCCCTTGCCAAGGTCCCCCGCACTACATATAATATAGTTATGATCTTTCGGCAGGAGGGCTTTCCCATGATCGACCTGAACAACATCATGCGCTACCACGAAAACAACCGCATCGAGGCCAAGAAGGCTGCCGGGGGCTTCCCCACCAGCCTGTGGGAGACCTACTCCGCCTTTGCCAATACCATCGGCGGCCTGATCCTCCTGGGCGTGGAGGAGTCCCGGGACAAGAATCTCACCGTCACCGGGGTCCCCGATGCCCAGGGCTACGCCGACACCATCTGGCAGACGGTGAATGACCCCGCCCGGGTGAGCGCCAACATCCTCCGACCCGAGGATGTGGCCGTCCACACCATCGACGGCAGGGAGGTCCTGGTGGTCCACGTGCCCCGGGCAAACCGCCGCCAGCGGCCGGTCTACGTGGGGGACAGCCCCTTCACCGGCTCCTACCGCCGGGACGGGGAGGGGGACTACCACTGCTCCGCCGACCAGGTCCGGGCCATGCTCCGGGACCGGGAGGATGCCCCTGCCGATCTGGCCGTGCTGGAGGCCCGCTCCCTGGCCGACCTCTCCCCCGAGACCCTCCGCCAGTTCCGCCTGGCCATCGTCATGCGCCAGACCGAGCACCCCTGGAACCTCCTGCCCGACAACGACTTCCTGGCCACCGCCGGGGCTCTGGGCCACGGCAAGGACGGCCAGCTCCACCCCACCCTGGCCGGTCTTCTCCTGCTGGGCAGACGGAGTGCCATCCGGGAGGTTTTTCCCCAGTGCAAGATCACCTATGAGGAGACCGACACGGGCTTTACCCTGGCCACCCACCGGCCGGAAAACCCGGAAAACCTCTTTGACTTCTATCAGGCCGTGGCCCGCCGACTGGATGCCGTCTCCGCCCTGCTGACCCAGGACTGGGAGGCCCGCCACGAACTGGCCGATGCCATGAAGGAGGCTGTGCTGAACGCCATCCTCCACGCCGACTACTTTGCCCCCGGGGGCCTCACCATCCGCCGGACGGACGACACCCTCCAGGTGGAAAACCCCGGCCTCCTCCGTGTGACCCCTGACCAGGCCAGACAGGGCGGCTCTGCCGACCCCAGAAACCGGACCCTCACCAGCCTCTTCGCCCTGGTGAAGCTGGTCTCGGCCTCCGGCTCCGGCCTGAAGGGGATCTACAAGACCTGGGCCCGCCAGGGCTGGAACTCCCCCACCCTGTCCGAGGGCTTCAAGGCGGGCATCACCAGCCTGTCCCTTCCCCTCCCCCGCCGGGCCTTCTCCCGGGAGGAGATGACCCGCCAGCTCATTGTGGAATACCTCACCGACGAGGTCATCGCCACGGAGGAGATGCTGGCCAAAGGTCTGGGCCTGCCCCGCCGGGAGGTCCGCCCCGCCCTGGATGAACTGCTGGAAAAGGCCTTCATCGTGGAAGAGCCGAAGGGGTATCGGTTAAGGGCGTAAAAACTAAAAACATATTGGCGGACGATTAAACCTGTGATATAATTTCCTCATAAAAATCCGCATCCGTGCATGAGGTAATACTATGTTTCACAACTTACTTGAGAAAATAGACCGCTGGTCTTCCTCTGATTTCTCGACAGCTACTCTTGAGGTTAGAAAATATATTGACACTTGTCCCCGCAATATTTATCTTGACATTCTAATGCAAATCGGAATCATTCCCGAAAGCATTGAACTTGATTCTACCCAAGAAAAATTGTTTTCCAAGGCCTCAGATGCCGTACTTTCCCGTGCATTTAGAGAAATCGGGTTAAAATCTACCGTTCTCAAAGAACGAGCTGATTCCGCCGATGTTCTTGCTGAATCTATATACCACGGCTATACTCTTGTGGCAGACGCAAAAGCCTTTCGCTTAAGTAGAACTGCTAAAAATCAAAAAGACTTTAAGGTAACTGCACTTTCTGGTTGGAGAAATGACTCTGACTATGCAGTATTATGTTCTCCATACTTTCAATATCCCACAAGTATAAGCCAGATTTACGCTCAAGCGGTTGATAATAACGTCTGCCTTTTCAGCTGGGAACACCTTGTTTTCTTAATTGAGCACAGCGTAACAGAATCTCCCGCTCTCAACCTTAGTAACCTTTGGAATATTAGTGCTGTTCATGCTGAACAGTGTGTAGTTTCTAAAAAGAAAAAGAATTTTGTCCCAATGGTCGATGCTACCGTGCAGGAACTTGGCACTACTTCTTTCAAAGATTTTTTACTGGAGTGTAAAAATACAATTACCAGCAGAGCTAATGAAGAAACAGATTTTTGGAAAAATGAAATCACAAGAATCAACAGCTACACAAAGGAACAGGCCATCGAAGAATTGATTCGGGCCAAGAAAATTGATGAAAAGATTGCCCAGATTCAAAAATATGTAACAGGAATAAAAATATGATCGACAAAATAGTACATGGCAATTCAATAGAATTAATAAAAGAACTCGCGAATAATTCTGTCCATGCGATTATTTCCGATATTCCATATGGAATCGGTTATGATGACTGGGATGTCCTGCATAACAACACCAATTCTGCATATGGTGGAGCATCAAATGCTCAACTAGAAGCAGGAAGCCTTTTCAAACGGCGTGGTAAACCATTAAACGGATGGAGCGAAGCAGACAAAAAGATTCCCGCCGAATATCAGGAATGGTGTGAGTCATGGGCTTCTGACTGGCTTCGAGTCTTGAAGCCAGGTGGTAGTTGCTTTATCTTTGCCGGAAGGCGTTTTGCCCATCGGTGTATCGTCGCTCTTGAAAACAGCGGGTTTACATTCAAAGACATGCTGTCTTGGGAGAAAAATACCGCCCCTCATAGAGCGCAACGTCTATCCGCTGTGTTTGAGCGCCGAAACGATACCAACAACGCCGAATCTTGGCAAAACTGGCGTGTAGCTAATTTACGTCCTCTCTTTGAACCCATTTTATGGTTCCAAAAACCTTACAAAACAGGCGGAACGATTGCCGACAATGTTCTGCAGCATGGTGTTGGTGCCTGGAACGAAGCTGCCCTCCGCGATTATTTGATTGGTGATTACTATGATAAGTCATCCAATATTATAAGAGTCGCTATAACCTCAGACGACCACGGCAAGCATACAGCCCAAAAGCCCTTAGCTCTGATGGAACTTCTCGTCTCTTTGGTCACCAAAGAAGGACAGGTTGTCCTCGATCCATTTGCCGGGTCTGGAACGACCTGTGTTGCCGCTCAACGGCTCAATCGCCATTTCATTGGAATGGAAATTGATGCTCGAAATTGCGAAATAGCCAAGCAACGCCTTTCCGATTCATACCAAACAAAAATCTGTTTATAATGCGTAGATTCGCAATAATGTCAGCTCCCTTCGCTACAATAAAGCGAAGGGGGCTGACATATCATGTAAACAGCATTTCACTCATAGTGCATCCTGAATATCTGTAAACTTCTTTTTTATTCTATCTGTTTTAATATTCAGAGGCTTTCCACCTCTGTTGGGAATTGTAAAGCTCTGCTTGCGATCCACCTCTGCCATTTCCCATCTTATCGTTATACCAGTCTTATGCGCCAATGAAAGATACTCGTTCTGTGTAAGGATAGCAGTTGTTGTTTTTTTGAACCCGCCTTGTGAACATAATAGCAAAAGAAAGGTCTTTTTCCCCGAATCCATAAGCTCTTGAATTCTGGCTTTTTCTTTCTCTGTAATTGTAAACTTCCATTTAAGCGTTCCGTCCGTCTCCTTTACACATTTTTCAGAATGCTTCATGTAAAGATTGAAATTCTCACTGGTATCAGAAATCATCTCATAGCACCGAGTATCTTTAAATGCCGTTCCTTCCACCAGCGCCGGCTTCGCATCCTCATTTTTTGCAAAAAAGACCGCTAACGCTGCACCAAAGTAGTAATCTTGTTGATCGATATAATATGCCACCAACGACACCTCCAAAAGTAAAGTATTATGCAGCTCTGAAAGCAATCTAGCTCAACCTGCTTATTGTTCCTTCACCCGTTTCCCGGTGATGTGGTCGGGGATGAGCTCCAGGCACAGAACCCGTCTGGCCGCCGACTGGATCTCGTGTTCAATATAGTCCTCATCGTCGGTGAACTTCCGGGCCAGGCCCCGGATCATCTCCAGGGCATGGGTCTGGTCCTCCACCTCCCGGATATGACCGAAAACGATGACGCTGCGGATGTTCAGGGCCCACTCCCCTTCCTTCCGGTATCCCTCATCATAGACACACAGGGAGACCTTGTCATGGGCCCGAATGGCATCCAGCCGATGGCCCTCCCGGGCGGTGTGGAAGTAGAGCCTGCCGTTTTCCGGGCAGTAATACTGGTTGATGGGCATCCCGTAGGGATAGCCCCCCTCTCCCAGGACGGACAAGACCCCTCGAGGCTCCTTCTTCAGGATCTCGATGCAGGTCTCCAGTGGCAGCTCCTGCTTCTTTCTGCGCATGGGACGAAATTCCATGGTCCTCACTCCTTCTTACTGGGAGGTATTCTGGTCCTTCAGGATGGGCTGCAGGTGCATGAGCAGGTCCACCTTGTTGTTGACCTCAAACTTTTTATAGATATTCGCAATGTGTGTACGGACGGTATAGATGCTGATGTGGAGTTCCTCGGCGATCTGCTCGTTCTTCATGCCGGAGGCCAGGTAGTAGACGATCCGCCGCTCCTGCTGGGTCAGGGAGTTGTAGGGGTGGTCGGTGCTCTTGGGCATCTCCTTGGTCTGGCAGGTGATGAGCATCAGGTGCCAGGTCTGGATGAGACCGGCGGCGTTGGAGGACAGGAAGGTGGTGTGGTAGACGGCGATGTCCCCCGCCAGAGAGGTGATGGTCTGGCTGCTGCCCCCCTGGGCACTGAGCCGGCCGCTGAGCTCGTTGACCATGGTCTGGACCTCCCGGAACTGGGGATCCCCCTGGTAGTTGCTCTGGAGAAAGCTCCCCTGGTTGTGCCGGTGCTGGTCCAGGAAGATCTGGCTGATCTCCCTGGCGGCCTTGTTGCACTGCATGACGGTCATCTCCTGGTTTAAAATGACCGCACCCTGCTTGCCGTCCTGGAAGAAGAGCTTGAAGTTGTCGTGGAACCGGCCCTCGCCGCTGTGGCGGAGGTAGGTCTGGTAATTGGCCTCCACCAGGGCGCAGAGGTACTCCAGCAGGACCCGCTCCTCCTCGGTGAACTTCCCCTCACTCCTGGAGCGGAAGAGGCCCATGGAGCCGATGACCCAGTCGCCGGTGTAGAAGAAGAGGACGGCCTGGTAGTACATATCCTCCCCGGACATGTGGATGCCGTAAGGGGTCCGCTCGTAGTCCTCAAAGGGCATCACGTCGTCGGTGAAGAGGACCCGCCTGCCCTTGAGCCGGTTGGGGAGGTTCACATAGCGGAAGATATCATGCTGGTAGACCCGCTCCTTGTAGTCGTGCATGGGGCCGTAGCGGATGCCGTAGGTGATGTAGCTGCTGACGGTCCCCCTCCGCCGGTGGGGGGAACCGGGGAGGGTCTGCCCGGCCCCCGGGAAGAAGATGCTCCGCCGGATGCCGAAGTATTTGTCAAAAAGGGACAGGACCTTCTTGGGGAAGTTCTCATTGTCCCGGGCGATGTCCAGGGCAAAGCCCATGGCAGACTCCCGCCACTTTTCCGGTATTTTGTGCATGATTCCCCTCCTTTTTCTTGGTCAAACCGCAAT
>JAFVUT010000244.1 GCA_017502545.1 Ruminiclostridium sp. | reverse complement strand
GGCTACGACCTGTACCTGCGGCTTCTGGAAGAGGCCGTCCTGGAGGAGCAGGGCAAGCCCGTGACCAAGGTCCCAGAGTGCCTGGCCGACCTGTCGGTCCCCGCCGCCATCCCGGACCGGTACATCCCCGCACCGGAACAGCGGATGGACCTGTACCGCCGCATCGCCCGGATCCGGGACCAGGAGGAGGCCGACGACATCACGGACGAACTCATCGACCGGTACGGCGACCCGCCCAAGGGGGTCACCAACCTCATCACCATCGCCCTCCTACGGGCCCAGGCCAAGGCCTGCGGCATCACCGAGATCATCCAGAAGGAGACCCTGCGGTTCTCCCTGCCCAAGCCGGACTTCCAAAAGGTAGCCCAGGTCTGCTCCGACCCCAAGTACAAGGGCCGCCTCCTCTTTGCCGCCGGGGAAAAGCCCCATCTGGCCCTGCGGCTGAAGAAGGGGGACGACGTGCTGAAGCTGGCAGCATTGGTGCTGAAGGATTTCGGGGAAGCTGGGGAATAACCAACCATTGTTATATGCCGAAACGTCCGTTGTCGTAGGGGCGATTCACGAATCGCCCGCGGGCGAACGCAGTTCGCCCCTGCATCCACCGACCTGCCGCATTCCCTACATGGCGGGGTACCGCCAAAGGCGGTGACGGAGAGGGCGGCTTTGGGGCGGCTTCAACCAACGTGGTCCTGCATCGGCAGAGATCTGCCCTCTCAGTCTTCTCCCTTCGGTCGAATCCAGCTCTCCCAGAGGGAGAGCCAAGGGGTCATACAGACAGCAACGTATTTCAGCCGCTAAAAAAGGCAGAATCCACAAGATTTTCCCCCTATTTCGTGCAAAAAATAGGAAGCTCCCGCATAAAATGCTGTTGCTTTTTCGTAGGACCGTACAGTATAATATTCTAGTAATAGTTCACCCTTTTACTCTTTTGTATTTTATTATGGAGGTAGATTCCAATGAGAGAAGTTTATGTTGTCAGCTCCTGCCGTACTGCTGTTGGCTCCTTCGGCGGTTCCCTGAAGGACACCCCCGCTGCTGAGCTGGGCGCAATCGTTATGGCTGAGGCTCTGAAGCGTGCAAACGTCAAGGGCGAGTGGCTGGACGAAGTCATGTTCGGTAACGTCCTGTCCGCAGCACAGGGCCAGAACGTCGCTCGTCAGTGCGCAGTCAAGGCTGGCATTCCTCTGTCCGTCCCCGCTTACACCGTTTCCATGGTCTGCGGTTCCGGTCTGAAGTCCTGCATCGAGGGCGCTCGCTCCATCCAGGCTGGCGACGCTGAGATCGTCATGTGCGGCGGCACCGAGAACATGTCCGCAGCTCCCTACGCAGTTCCCGCAGCTCGCTGGGGCGCTCGTATGGGCGACAACAAGTTCGTCGACACCATGATCAAGGACGGCCTGTGGGACGCATTCAACAACTACCACATGGGCACCACCGCTGAGAACATCTGCGACATCTGGGGCATCACCCGCCAGGAGCTGGACGAGTTCGGCTACAACTCCCAGGCTAAGGCTATCGCAGCCATCGAGTCCGGCCGTTTCGAGGACGAGATCGTTCCCGTCATGATCAAGCAGAAGAAGGCTACCGTCGAGTTCAAGGTCGACGAGTATCCCAAGGCTACCACCCTGGAGAAGATGGCTGGCCTGCGCGGCGCATTCCCCAACTCCAAGGACGGCAACATCGACAACGTCACCATGACCTTCGAGGCTAAGCACCTGAACCCCTCCGAGGACAACGTGGGCGTTCAGCGCGTCACCGCCGGCAACGCTTCCGGCATCAACGACGGCGCTGCTGCTATCATCCTGGCTTCCAAGGAAGCTGTTGAGAAGTACGGCCTGAAGCCCCTGTTCAAGATGATCTCCTGGGGCCAGGGCGGCGTCGATCCCAAGATCATGGGCGTCGGTCCCGTTCCCGCTACCCAGCAGGCTCTGAAGAAGGCTGACCTGACCATCGACGACATCGACCTGATCGAGGCCAACGAGGCATTCGCAGCACAGTCCATCGCAGTTGCTAAGGAACTGGGCTGGGCCGACAAGATGGAGAAGGTCAACGTCAACGGCGGCGCTATCGCTATCGGCCACCCCGTCGGCTGCTCCGGTGCTCGTATCATCGTCACCCTGCTGCACGAGATGGCAAAGCGCGACGACGCTAAGAAGGGTCTGGCTACCCTGTGCATCGGCGGCGGCCAGGGCGTTACCGCTATCTTCGAGAAGTGCTAATTTCTTCTTAAAGAACGAAATCGCTTTTTCTGTGGGGCATCCTTCGGGATGCCCCACGTTTTTCTTCTCTTCGCAATCCGGATCCTTCCGGAGGCGGGCCGATATGGAATCGGCCCCTACAAGGGTTGTTCGATCCTTTCCGCTTTCGTAGGGGCGCATCACGATGCGCCCGCCACCCATAGGGTTTAACCCACGTTGCGGGCGATTCGTGAATCGCCCCTACGATTTGCGTTTCGTTTATACTCCTATGTAGGGCGGGGGCTTGCTCCCGCCGATAAGCCCTGTTTTCTTCCATCAGATATCCATTGCCCCATAAGAAGAAAGTCTTATGGCAGGATTTTCAAGGGGTTTGGCCCCCATTGTCTTGACGATTCGGGGCAGGATAGTTATAATAAAAGGTACTGAATCTTAGAGGATAAGATTTTTGCCAATCTGCAACTACCACAAAATCAGAAAGGGGTTTTTTCCTATGGCAAACGATCGTATTTTTAACTTTTCCGCAGGCCCTTCCATGCTTCCCCTGGAAGTGCTGAACCGCGCTGCTGCTGAGATCACCAACTACAAGGGCTCCGGCATGTCCGTTATGGAGATGTCCCACCGCTCCAAGGTCTACCAGGGTATCTTCGACGAGACCCAGGAGAAGTTCCGCAAGCTGATGGGCGTTCCCGAGGGCTACAAGGTCCTGTTCCTCCAGGGCGGCGCTACCATGCAGTTCGCCATGGTTCCCATGAACCTGATGACCAAGACCGGCAAGGCTGACTATGTCCGCACCGGCAACTTCGCAAACGCTGCCCACAAGGAAGCCAAGAAGTACGGCGAGGCCAACGTGGCCGGCTCCTCCGAGGACCGCAAGTGGGCTTATATCCCCACCCAGGACCAGCTGACCCTGGACCCCAACGCTTCCTACCTGCACTACTGCTCCAACAACACCATCGAGGGCACCCAGTGGCAGTACGTCCCCGAGGCTCCCGCCGGTGTTCCCCTGGTCTGCGACATGTCCTCCGACATCATGTCCCGTCCTGTTGACGTGAGCAAGTACGGCCTGATCTATGCCGGCGCTCAGAAGAACCTGGCTCCCGCTGGTCTGACCATCGCCATCATCAAGGAAGACCTGGCCGGCAACGAGATGCCCTTCACCCCCGCTATCATGAGCTACAAGAACATGATCGAGAAGGACTCCATGTACAACACTCCTCCCTGCTGGCCCATCTATATGCTGGGTCTGATGTGCGACTGGGTGGAGTCCGTGGGCGGCACCGCAGGCATCGAGCAGATGAACATCAAGAAGGCAAACATGCTGTACGAGTGCCTGGAAGGCTCCAAGCTGTTCCAGCTGGCAGCTGACAAGGACTCCCGCTCCTTCATGAACGTCACCTTCCGCACCGGCAACGACGAGCTGGACGCAAAGTTCGCTTCCGAGGCCGGTAAGAAGGGCTTCTCCAACCTGAAGGGCCACCGTTCCGTTGGCGGCATGCGTGCATCCATCTACAATGCAATGCCCATGGAAGGCGTCGAGGCTCTGTGCGACTTCATCCGCGAGTTCGAGAAGAACAACGGCTAAAGCCGACGTTCGGAATGGGACTTCTCAGCCCCATTCCAAACGTGATAAGATCGCGGCCTGACCCGCGACCAGGGCAAAGCCCTGGTCACTCTCAGGCCGAGAAGTGTTTTTTCACCGGCAAAGCCGGTGAAAAAACTATCCGGCTCTTTTCCGCTGCCGCGGCAGCGGAATTCTGCGAAGCTTTTTTCAAACTTCTTATACAGAAAGGAATGTTTTCCCATGTATCAGGTTAAGACCATGAACAAGATCTCCAAGATCGGCCTGGCTCAGCTGGACGATCGCTTCCAGATCGCTGACGACGTGGCAAACGAGGACGCCATCCTGGTCCGTTCTGCTAAGCTCCACGACTATGACTTCCCCGCTTCCCTGCAGTGCATCGCCCGTGCAGGCGCAGGCGTCAACAACATCCCCCTGGACCGCGCTGCCGAGGCCGGCATCGTCGTCTTCAACACCCCCGGCGCCAACGCCAACGGCGTGAAGGAGCTGGCTGTTGCCGCTCTGCTGATGGCTTCCCGCAAGCTCTCCCAGGGCATCACCTGGGTCAAGGAGCAGGCTGCTGCCGGCGCTGACATCGCTGCTGTGGTGGAGAAGGGCAAGTCCGCTTTCGTGGGCCCCGAGATCATGGGCAAGACCCTGTCCGTCATCGGCCTGGGTGCCATCGGTCTGCTGGTGGCCAACGCCGGCGTGGCTCTGGGCATGAAGGTGGTTGGCTACGATCCCTTCCTGTCCGTAAAGAACGCTCTGGCTCTGGATCCCGCTGTGGAGGTCGTCCCCACCATGGACGAGGCCTTCGCTGCTGCTGACTATGTCTCCCTGCACCTGCCCATGCTGCCCTCCACCAAGGGCACCATCAACGAGGCTGCCTTCGGCAAGATGAAGGACGGCGTCCGCGTCATCAACCTGGCCCGCGGCGAACTGGTGGACAACGCCTCCATGAAGGCTGCTCTGGAGTCCGGCAAGTGTGCTGCTTACGTCACCGACTTCCCCGACAGCGAGGTCGCTGCCATGGAAGGTGCCGTCTGCATCCCCCACCTGGGTGCTTCCACCCCCGAGTCCGAGGACAACTGCGCCATCATGGCTTCCCGTCAGGTCAAGGACTACCTGGATAACGGCAATATCGTCAACTCCGTCAACCTGCCCGTCCTGACCATGGCCTGGGCTGCTGCCAACCGTGTCTGCGTCATCTCCAAGGGTGCTGACGCCGCTGCTGTTCTGGCTGCTGTTCCCGGTGTGGTGGCTTCCGCTTCCAACACCCGCGGCGACTACGCTTACGCCATCATCGACACCAACGAGGCTGTGGACGCTGCTGCTGTCTCCGCCGTGCCCGGTGTCATCCGCGTCCGCGTTCTGAGCAAGTAAGGAGGACCCCATCATGGCCAAGATCCATCCCTCCGCCTGGGTCGCCCCCGGCGCATTCATCCGGGGTGACGTGACCCTGGCAGAAGAGGTCAGCGTCTGGTACAACGCCGTTCTGCGTGCCGACCAGCTGTCCATCTCCGTGGGCAAGCGGTCCAACATCCAAGACAACGCCGTCATCCACGGCGACCGGGGCCACAACGTGACCATCGGTGAGAACGTCACCGTGGGCCACAGCGCCATCCTCCACGGCTGCACCGTGGAAGACAACTGCCTCATCGGCATGGGTGCCACCGTTCTCGACCATGCGGTCGTGGGCGAGGGCTCCATCGTGGGCGCAGGGGCCGTGGTCTCCTCCGGCACCATCATCCCCCCCAGAAGCCTGGTGGTGGGCATCCCCGGCAAGGTCAAGAAGACCCTGTCCGAGGAAGACGTGGCCGGCAACCTGGAGAACGTGGAAGAGTACCTGGAGCTCATGGAGATCGCCAAGAACGATCCCGCAAACCAGTAATTCTCAAAAAGGGACGGAATCCTTCCGTCCCTTTTTGCCTTATCCAAAAGACTACGTATTAAGATGTCCCCTCAGCCTCCCCTGTGCAAGGGGAGGTGCCGAGCGTATGCGAGGTGGAGGGGTTGTCACGGAAAAGTTGCGAATTCGCCTCACCTTTCGGTAGAATCGGCAGCTTTCTGTCACACAATCCCTCAGTCAGCCTAACGGCTGACAGCTCCCTTTGCACAAGGGAGCCTATCTGTATCTGCCACGCAGGTCCTCATCCCCCAACGAAAGGATGACCCCCCATGGTGTTTTCTCTGACCCATCCCGAATATTTTTCCCTCATCGGCCCCCAGGGCGAGACCTATGAGGGAGGCAATCAGGACTGGTTCCCCGACCGCTGGCAGCAGCGGGCGGGCTGCGGCCCCACGGCCTCAGCCGCCATCCTCACCTACCTGGCCCGGTCCTGGCCCGGCCTGACCCCCATGGGTCCCACAGGGAACGCCGTCCGGGACTTCACCGCCTACATGGAGGAGGTCTGGTCCTACGCCACCCCCGGTCCCCGGGGTCTGGATCAGGCGGAGAACCTGGTCCTGGGCTGCCGGAGCTTTGCCCTGTCCAGGGGCTATGTCCTGCTGGGAAGGGTCCTGGAGATCCCCAACCGGGAGAAGGCCCCCCGGCCCTCTCTGGAAACCTGCCGGGACTTCCTGGCCGAGGCCCTCTACGCCGACCTGCCCGTGGCCTTCCTGAACTACTCCAGCGGGGCGGTGGACAATCTGGACAGCTGGCACTGGGTCACCCTCATCGCCATGGAGGACCCGGACAACGGCAAGCTCCCCTGCCTGATCCTGGACGGGGGCGAACAGAAGGTCATCGACTTCACCCAGTGGCTGAACACCTCAGTCCGGGGCGGTGCCCTGGCGGTGCTGTATCCCATGATCGAACTGGAAGAAGAATAAAAACAAAGGCTTCGGCAATGCCGAAGCCTTTGTTTTTATTCTTTGGAATCAGTCCTTCTTTGCCATGTTGGTGGCGATGGTCTTGCCGCCGATGGCGATACGGTCCAGGGCGTTGTCGTGGTAAACCACGGTCAGCTTCTTGTCAGCGCCCAGGACTTCCTGGACAGCGCCCTGCATAGCCTCTGCCAGAGCGTCCACCTTCTCCACCTTGGTGGGGCCTGCCTCCAGGTTGATGACCACCATCTTCTGGTCCTCCAGGGGCTTGCCGTTTTCGTACAGGGTCTCGTACTCCTTCACGAAGGTGTAGATGTGGGGGGCCTTCAGGATGGGCTGTGCTGCACCGTACAGCTTCTCAACCAGAGCGTCCTTCTTCTCCTGGTCCATCTTGGACACGTTTACGTACATGCTGGGCATACTATAGATCCTCCTTGGTATTGGTTGAATCGCCTCTCAGGGCGGGGTTCACTTGTTCTCAGGACAGGGTCTCGTCCTTCTTCTTCAGCTGGGTCTGGGAGCCGTCCTCCTCCACGAAGTACACGTTGGACAGGGTGGCCTCCAGGCTCTTGCGGATGTCAGCCAGGTACTCCTTGCGCAGAGCGGCCTGCTCGGCCTTCTCCTCCTCGGTCAGGCCCACGGTCTTGCTCTTGCGGGCCAGCTCGTTGATGCGGTCGATGCTTTCTTTGGTCATGTCTGTCTTCCTTTCTATGGTCATGGGGTCTCCCCCGGTCAATTACAAATATCGTTCCAGCTCCAGGATGATGCGGCCCCGCTTGGAGGTTCCGCCCACGGCGGTGAGGACGCATTTTCCCAGGCCCCGGCAGGACAGGGTATCCCCCTCCTCCACCGTCTTGTCGGCCTTCTCACAGGGCCGGTGGTTCACCATGACCCGCCCGCCCCGGATGAGGTCGGCGGCACGGCTCCGGGGAATGGAAAAGCCCGAGGCCAGCACAGCGTCCAGCCGCAGGGTGGCCACAGTGTCCCGGATCTTCTTGACCTCTCCCCTGGCGGGGGTCAGGTCAGAGAGGGGGATCTCCCGGAGCTTCACCGGGTAGCGGCCCGCCTTCTCCCACTGGGCCAGGAGGATGGGCAGGGTCTCCCGCAGGACCAGGACCTGGGCCCCGGTCTCGGTAATGAGGATGTCTCCGATCTTCTCCCAGGTGAGGCCCAGGCCCATGAGGGAGCCCAGGTAGTCCCGGTGGGTGAGGCTGGCCATGGCTGTCACCCTGGCCTCCAGAGCGCAGACGGGGCAGTCTTCGCTCTCCTGCCAGGTCTCCTCCTCCAGCCAGTCGGGGAGAAAGGCCCACAGCTTTCGCTCGGCCTCGGGGTAGCCCCCGAAGAGGACCCCCTGCCTGGGGGCAGCAGCCATGAGCAGATCGGCACTCACTGCCTGCTCCGCCGGGGAGAGAAAGCCGGTATGGGTGGGCACGCCCCGCTGGTCGGCCCGCTGCTGTTGGTCCAGGACCCGGGCCAGCAGCAGCCGCTGTTCCCCGTCCCGGGCGAACCGGTCCAGAAGCTCTCGCTTGTTCACGGCCTGCCCTCCTTCTGTTTCTGTCGGCAAACGCCACAAAGTTTGCCATACTATATCAATTTTAGTATATCCCGGGATAGTGTCTATTGTCAACGGAAAAGATCAGGGATATAATCATGTCACCCAAAACAAAAAGTTTGGAATTCCTTTCCATATAAGGCTTGCAGTTTTTCTCCATAGGAACTATAATATGGTTACTTAATAAACGCTTTCGTAATTAAACGCAGAATACCCAAGAAAACCCATCCCACAGATTATGGAGGCCGCTATGAGACGCGTACTGTTTATTTACAACCGACACGCCGGCAAAAACAAGACCTGGGCCGGCCTGTCTGATATGATCAATGCCATGACCGAGCAGAACTGCCTGGTGACCACCTTCCCCACCCAGTATAAGGGCTGCGTGGGGGACACCATCCGGGACCTGGGCCACGAGTTCGACCAGATCGTCATTGCCGGCGGGGACGGCACCCTCAGCGAGGCCATCTCCAGCGCCCGGAAGCTGGACCCCGTCCCGATCATCGGCTATATCCCCCTGGGCACCACCAACGACTTCTCCCGGAACCTGGACCTGCCCCACACCAAGGACCTGTCCGACGTGGCGGCCACCGCCGTCACCGGTGTGCCCCTGACCCACGACCTGGGCTCCTTCAATGACCGGGACTTTCTCTATGTGGCCGCCTTCGGTGCCTTTGCCCAGGTGTCCTACTCCACCCCCCAGGCCATGAAAAACGTCCTGGGCTACAACGCCTACATCCTGGAGGGTGCCCGGAACCTGATCTCCATCAAGCCCCACCACATCAAGGTGGAGTATGACGGCACCGTGATCGAGGGAGACTTCCTCTACGGCATGGTGAGCAACACCACCTCCGTGGGGGGTGTGAAGAACTTCCCCCCGGGCAACCCCGACCTGTCCGACGGTCTGCTGGAGGTCACCCTCATCTCCCCCATCCGGGGCATCAAGACCGTGGAGGAGTTCGGCCGGGCCGTCCTCAGCGGGGACCCCTCGGTCCTCAGTTCGGTCCTCACCTCCTTCTCCACCCCCAAGGTCAGGATCACCTCGGCGGAGGGGCTCACCTGGACCCTGGACGGAGAACCCGGCGGCACCCACCAGGTGGCCGAGATCCAAGCCCTGCACAATGCCTACACCATCATCCACGGGGAAGGCTGACTGCAACCATCTGTTTCCTTTGATTGACATACTGCCTCTTTTATGGTACAATATCACCAAAGAAGAATATGAAAAGGAGGTCTTTTTATGGCAATTAAGAAAGTTCTGCTTCCCATTGACGGCAGCCAGCGCTCCAAGCGCACCGTGCGCATGGTCAAGCGTGTGTGCAGACCGGACGAGTGTGAGATTTACATCGTCAAGGTCATCGGTGCCCAGCTGTACATCAACTCCATGGAGGAGATCAAACTCCGGGCTGAGCAGGCCGCTCCCGAGCTGGAAGAAGTGGCCAATATGCTGGATGAATTCACCGTCCACACCCAGGTTCTGCTGGGCAGCGCCCCCGGCGTGGAGATCGTGGAGTACGCCAAGGAGATCGACGCTGACGTTATCTTCCTGACCCGCTCTACCCGCGGCCCCATCCGCAAGATGGGCTCCGTGGCTACCTACCTGGTGAAGAACGCCACCTTCCTGGATGTCTTCGTCATGCGGGAAGACCCCGAAACCCTGGAAGAATAACATACGAAAGAGGAAAGGCAGCCGCCTTTCCTCTTTTTTTGCAGAAAAATACCCCCGGGGCCATTCGCCCCGGGGGATTTATGGGAGGACGGAGGACAAACGCCCTCAATGTGTTCTCTTAGGTGCCATTATACTGCATCTGTCAAGACAGGTCAATCCCCTTCCAGCAGTAATTTCACCCGATTGTACACCTGGGCGGGGGTGCCGCTGGAGTCCAGGTCCACGCTGATGGTCCGGACCCCGGGGTACTGCCGGGTGAGGACGGCATATCTCCCCCGGCCGCAGATGTGGTTGGGAAGGCACCCGAAGGGCTGGATGGCCAGGACGCGTCTGCACCCAAACTCCGCCCAGGCCGCCAGCTCCGCCCCCATGAGCCAGCCGTCAGCCACCCGAAGCTCCGGGGAGACCTGCTCTGCGGCCTTTTGCTGAAAGGCCGGGAAGGGGTCCAGGCTGTGAAAGCCGTGAGCCCGCAGGGTTTTCACCATGCACCCCTGCAGCGAGGCAACCCACCGGCTCAGGCCCTGCCACAGCCATCGGGCGGGGCCTTTTGCCCGGGCCACCTGGCTGGAGGCGTAGTAGAGGATGTACCAGGAGAAGCCGTTCACCAGAACTTCGGCCCCCTCCCCTTCTAAAAAGGCCACCATGTCCCAGTTTCCCAGGGCGCAGTACTTGGTGTACAGCTCCCCGATGACCGCCACCTGTTTTTTCTTCTCCCCAGACCGGGGGATGGCGGCAAAGTCGGCGGCCAGAGCAGACAGGGTTTTCTTCATCCGGCGGATGGTCAGCCCCTTCCCGGTCTCCAGGTCCCGGCACAGGCGGGCGGTCCACCCTTCCCGGCAGGCGTTGGTCTGGCCGGGTGTTTTTTCATAGGGCCGGGTCTGGTGGGCCAGGAGCATCAGCATATCCCCGTAGAACAGGCCGAAGAGGGCCTTCCAGGCCATGGAAAGGGTGATGGGAAGCTGGGCCTCCTTCTCCACCCCCTTCACGTTAAAGGTGAGGGCCTCTACCCTGCCGTATCCCGCCGCCTCCAGGGCTCGCCGGACCAGCCAGGTGAAGTTGGACCCCCGGCAGGCATCCCCCGCCGAGAACATGAGCAGAGCGGTCCGGTGGGGATCGTATTCTCCCGAATCCAGAGCGGTGAGGTACTGGCCCAGGGCCAGGTGGAAGGGGTAGCACATATCGTTGTGGGAGTACCGCAGGGCGGCATCCATGAGTCCCACCCGATTCTCCAGGATCACCGGCTCATAGTCTTTGGATGCCAGCGCATACCGGAGGAAGGGCATATGGTCGTCCATCATGGACGGGATGAGCAATGTCTTTTTCATGTCCTTCCTCCTCTCTATACAAAAAGGGCGTGCTGCACTTGCAGCACGCCCTTTTGCGTCAAATTTGTCCCCCAGGGACTCCACAACTGCCCCAACGGGGCAATTTCACATGGCGAAGCCATATTTCACACGCCGCGGGCGTATTTCACTGGGCCACAGGCCCAATTTCACCAACCGAAGGTTCAGAACGGGTCGTGGGGAGGTTCGGGCTTGGGTCCTTCCTTGGGTTCCTCCATGGGAGGCACTTCGATCTCCACCTCTTCCACAGGCTCCTCCGGCTGGGCAGGGGCTTCTGCCTCAGGCTCCGGCTGGGCAGACAGTTCCTCCTTGGAAGGTTCCTGTACCGCAGCGGTGGACAGGTAGGGGGAGTCCACCTGGGCGGGGTCCCGGCCCTCGATGATGGCCACCATCTCGCCGCCGGTGATGGTCTCCTTCTCCAGCAGATAGGCAACCACCTTGTCCATGTCCTCCCGGTTTTCCCGGATGACCTGGACAGCATCCTGATAGCTCTGGTCCAGGATGGCCTTCACAGCCTGGTCCATCCGGGCGGCGGTGTCCTGGGCGCAGTCCAGACCGTAGCCCCCGTCCAGATACTGGCTCCGGCGGCTGGCCAGAGCCATCATGCCGAACTCGTCGCTCATGCCGAACATGGCCACCATGTTCCGGGCCACCCCCGTGGCGTCCTGGATATCCTGGGCGGCGCCGTTGGTCATGGTGTCCAGCACCACTTCCTCGGCGGCCCGGCCCCCCATGGACACGGCGATGCGGGCCATGAGTTCGTCCTTGGTGCGCAGTTC
>JAFVUT010000243.1 GCA_017502545.1 Ruminiclostridium sp. | reverse complement strand
CCAGAGCATCCACGTTGCCCCAGATCACGTAGTGGTCCAGGACCTCCGCTTCGGGCAGGCTGATGCGGATGATCCGATTGGTATTGTCGATGGCAGGCTGGATCCCGGAAATATCGTAGCCCACCTTCACGACCCCCTCACACAGGAAGGAGAGGGTCTTGGTGGCACCGGGTAGCTTGATGTTATCGAAGAGATATCTGGAAAAGTCCATGGTCTTTTCCACGGTGTAGGTGCCGGTGTATGCTGCCAGCTGCTCTATCTCGGCCAGCTTCCTCTTTACCGCTTCCGTGGTTACGGTTGGTTTTTCGGGTTCTCCGATCAGCAGTTCCAGGTTCTCAGAGCCGAAGCCATTCAGAACAAGGTTGGGTTCCGGTTCGGTGTCCCGGTGGGCCGCGAGGCCAAGACCAAAGCCAATGGCCAGGATCAGCAGGGAAGCGGCGATGATCCTCATTTTGTTCATTTGGTATCCTCCATAATTCTTGTGAAAAGGCCCTGTTCCTTGGCTGGAACAGGACCCTCTTGTTTTCTGTGAATGTTGGACTTGGCGTTAGCAGCCCTTCAGTATGCCATAGGCCGCGGCAATCAGGATCACCGGCAGGAACAGAACGGCACCGCCGGCGAACAGCAGGCAGAGGAACAGCGTGGGAACCGCCAGCACGAACAGGACGGAACCCAGTATTTTTGCCGTGCCCCAGGCCAGACCAAGCAGGAATCCAACCACCTTCACAGACAGCCAGATAAACAGTATTACGATCGATAACTCAAGCATAGTTGTCCCTCCTTCCTTTGGGTCGCTCACCGGTGTTCCGCAGAGTGGCGGTCACACCGATCTTTTTTGTGTATACGGGATGCTTCTCCGTTTTTTCCAGGATACGTAAGGCCAGCATTCTCTCACGGGTGGTCATAACAGCCCCTCCTTTCTGTCCTGGTGGATCTCTTTGAGCATATTCTATCCCAGGCTGTACCGGGAATAAATGGGAATCCCGGCAAAATAGCGGGTACTTTTTCCGCTGGAACAGAAAAATAGCAGGCCCCTTGGTCTATACCAGGGGGCCTGCTTCGTTTACTGATTCTTTTTTGTCCGGTAGGCCTCGGCGTCAATGACCCCGTTGGCCAGCATCTTTTCCGTCCACAACTGCAGGGTCTCCACGGTGATGGAGATCCGCTCCAGCTCCTCCTGGATGTGGATGAAGTCGTCGATCTCGTCGGTGTCGATCTTGCCGTCGGCAGTGATCTCGATGAGCCGATCCTTTTTCTTGCTGACCGAGTTCAGAGAGGCCAGCATCTCCAGCACGATGGAAGAGAGTTCCTTGACCTGGACCTCCGGCACATACTGCTGACCGATGGGACACTGGGTGGAGCAGTAGTGGTTGCAGAGGGAGGGACGCTTGTACTTTTCCGCCATGGTCAGTACTTCATCCGGGTGGGGCATGGACTTCTCGCTCTCGATCTTCTCGATGCGGTCCGGCAGGATGGACTCCAGAAGCTCACTGGCCTTTTCCCGGGAGAGTCCCAGTTCTTCTCTCACCAGCTGATATCTGGTCTTGTTTTTCTTGGTGGAAGCTCTGCCCATAGCGCAATCTCCTTGAAGAAAATAATGGTGTCGTGACAGTATTTTACTATACGGAACAGGTTTTCGCAACTGTATTTGGACGATCGCATATCCGTCATTCGAGGAAATACGGGGGAAGAAAATGACTTTATCGGGGCAAGATTGCCGGAGAAAGAGAATAGGATAGGGAGCGTAGAATGCCTCGCATATGGTTCATTTGATGGGAAAGGATTTGAAGTCATGAGTGTATTTCTGAAAAAACAGTTCGAGGTTCGTCTGACCCAGGTTCAGAGCGTGGTGTGTGGCCAGGACTATGAGCACAACGGACGCAGACAGCTGGTCTATTGCCCGGAAGGGGAGATCATTGGTCCCGACTTCCATGGGCATATCATGCCTGCCGGCATCGACCATCAGATCATCCGCCCGGATGGCACCTGCGAAGCCAGCATAGCCTATGGGTTCCGGTTGGATGATGGCCGATCCATCTACATCCGTGCTGAGGGGATGAGAAGAGTCCCTCCCGAACTGGCAGAAAGAGTCAGGAACGGGGAAGCTGTGGATCCCAGGCAGTTCTATTTTGTCACGGTCCCTAAATTCGAAGTTTACGATGACTCCCTGCGCTGGATGACCGAAAAGATCTTTGTCTGCGACGGCACACGCCTGCCTGATGCAGTCCTGCTTACCTACTATTCTGTGGAACAGATCAACGATCACCCCGCTCTGGGATGACTCGGGGAATAGGTCCATGGAACATGGCACGACTTATGGACTGCACGCATACAATAGCTTGCGAACCGGTGAAGTATCTTTTGTTGTGAGGTGAAGGCATTTGCGTATCCTGGTCGTATATGAATCCAAGACAGGAGCAACAGAGCAATACGCCCAATGGCTGGCGGAGGAGCTGGGGACACAGAGCCTGGCGTTGGAGTCCTGTTCCATCGCACAGCTTCAAAACTGCGACCTGATCGTGTTCGGCGGCAGTGTACACGGCGGCATCATCAACGGCAAAAAGAAACTGTTCAGGCTGGCGGAAAAAGCCGGGTGTCGTGAGGTGGTCTGTTTCGCCGTGGGGATCCGTCCGGTGACCCAGAGGACCCTTGGCCTTATACGCCGCAGCAATTTCGGATCTGCCGAAGATGGTCGGCTGTTCTATTTTCGGGGCAGGTTCCATGAGGGAGGCTTGGATCAAAGGAACAGGACCATGGTTCGGATCTACCGGTCCATGCTGAAGCGTCGAAGGATGCTTCATCCCGAGGACAAAGAGATGCTGGAGGCCATGGGCTGCTCCTGTGATTTCACATCCAGGGAACAGATTATGCCCCTGGTACATACCATCAAGCAGCGAGTCCGGTACTGTTGACAACAAGGTATGGGCCCACCTTGTTATCATAAGCAAAGAGAGATCCAGAATGAAAGTGAGGTAACTATGAATAAGAGAGGTTTGATCAACTGGTCCATTTGGATCGGCGTTGTTTCCGGCATTTACTGTGCCATCTATCTTTTGACCATCGGTGACCTGACCAGCACGCGATTCCTGCCGGGTTATCACATCGTGTATGCGACCTTCACAGCCCTGCCCATCTACTTTACCGCAGGTGCCAAGAGAGAGGAATTCTTCTCGTACATCGGCAGTTATCTGGTGGGCGTTGTTTGGGCCATGATCTATCTGTTCCTCATGGATCGTCTGGCCCTGACCGGCATCCCCGCCTGGGCCAACATTGCCATCATTGTGGCCATCGTCTGCGTTGTGGAGTGCGCCATCCATTTCTGCCTCCCCGCATCCCTTCCCTTCAACAAGGTCCCCGCGCACTTTGGGGCCATCTCCAACTGCTTCTGGTGCTCCAACATGACCATCGCCATCCTGGGCGGTGCCGGGGCATCCTCTGTGGGCGGGTTCTATAACTTCACCGCATTTCCCATTCTGGCCCTTACCCTGTGTACCGGGACCCTGCTGGGCCTGATCTGCAACGAAGGGCTGCACTTCATCGATGCGGAAACCGGCAAGTGGAAACTGCCTGGAAAACGATGATTCTCCCGTTCCTTTCCGCATATATGTAAATACCGTCCAATGATTGGACCCATACCTACCGCTGTTGAACAGAAAGGAGCACGCTATGTCTATGGAAATCTCATCTACCGCTGCATTAGGCCAGGACCTCAGAGCCGGCACCATTGCAAAAGTGGGCAGCACCAAGCGCATCCAGGAACTCAACGGGATGCTGCACGGAAACCGTCCCAATGTGGACATCACCCGCGCCAAGGTGTACACCCAGGTCTATCGGGAGACCGAGGGGATGCCAGCCATCATGCGCCGCTATAAGGCATCTGCTGCCGTCTATCGGGCCATGAGCGACACCATCTATGACCATGAGCAGCTGGTGGGATGGCCCACCAAGCGGATCCGTGGGGCAAACTTCGCCATTGAGCTCCACGCGCACTGGCTGGCAGAGGACCTGGTCAATCTGCGCAGCCGGGAATACGATCCCTTTGAGATCACCGACGAGGATTATGAGGCCCTGGAGAAGGATCTGCTTCCCTACTGGAAGGATAAGACCATGGCCGTGCAGTGGGGCAATTACGTCAGCGAATACGAGTGGAACCGGGCGCAGTTTGGGGGTGTTTCCGATGTCTCCAACTACCTGTGCGCCAATGGCTCCCACTTCATCCCTGCCTGGACCGACGTGATCGCCAACGGCTTCGGCAAGTATTACGAAGAGGCGAAGGAACTGCTGGCCGCCCTGGATCCCAACGACCCAGCCTCCATCGACAAGCGCATCTTCTACAACGGCATCCTTGAAGTTCTGGAAGCCATCCGCGACTGGGGGGAGAGAATGTCTGCCGCCTGCAGCCGGAAGGCAGCCCAGGAGAAGGACCCAGTTCGTAAGCAGGAACTGGAAAACATGGCCGCCATGATGAAGCGTGTCCCCTGGGGGCCTGCCACCTCCTTCTATGATGCCATGGAGACTGCATGGGCTGTCTGCTTCTTCCTGTTCGTGGAGGGGGCAGGTCCTTCCATCACCTGGGGCCGCATCGACCAGTATCTGTACCCCTACTACAAGGCAGACGTGGAGAAAGGCATCCTCACCCCCGAATCTGCCATGGAGCTCATCGAAGAGCTGTACATCCGGGTCAACACCAACGTCTGGTTCCAGTCCTCTCAAATGGCATACATCTTTGGCGGATACTATCGTTACCCTCATCTGGATCTGGGCGGCCTGGATGAAAACGGCAAGGATGCCACCAATGAGCTGTCCTATCTCTTCCTCCGTGCCATGCGGTATGCCCGTACTACGGCACCTACGGTCTCCCTGATGCTCCACCAGAAGACGCCGGACTCTCTGCTCCGTGAGGGCTGTGAGCTGGCGGCAGAAGGGATGGGTCATCCCTCCTTCTTCAATGTGGATACCCTTTACACCATGTTGGAACACCGCGCAGCCGGACCGGATGGGTATTCCAAGTACACCCGAAAGGAGATCATGAAGTATGGCTCTCCCATCGGCTGCGTGGAGCCCGGGGTGGAAGGCCGTCAGTACGGTCATACCGATTCCGGCATCATCAATGTGGGCGGCGCTGCCCTGATGGCAGTGACCAACGGGGTCATGCCCGTGGAATCCGACAATATGTTTGCCGGCAAGCTGGTCACCTTTGAGACCGGTGCGCCCGATTCCTTCAAGACCTTTGACGAGTTCTATGGGGCGGTAAAGGCCCAGGTCAAGTATGCCATCGAGGAGTGCCATTCCAACCTGGTCATCTGCGAGAAGCTGCTGGCCGAGCAGTTCAATCTGCCCACCTTCACCGTTCTGCTGGAGGGTGCCCTGGAAAAGGCGGTGGATGCCACCGCAGGCGGCGCAAAGGTCAACATCGGTCCCACCATGCAGATGGTCGGCTTTGCCACCATGGCAGACTCGGTGGCTGCTGTGAAGAAGGTGGTCTTCGATGACAGGGAGGCCACTCTGCAGGAGGTCTGCGATGCCTGTATGAACAACTTCAAGGGCTATGAAGCCCTGCGGGCAAAGCTCCTTGCCGCTCCCAAGTTTGGCAACGACGACGACTATGTGGATGCCATTGCCGCAGATCTGTGGAAGTGGTTTGCCGACTGCACCGTTCCTCTGAAGATGTATCGGGGACACCACTGTGATGCCGCCATCCAGATGGTCCAGTCCAACGTGGGCTATGGGGCTATGACCGGAGCCACCCCCAACGGCCGTCTGGCAGGTATGCCCATCTCCGATACCATGTCCGCTACCCAGCAGGCGGATACCAACGGTCCCACGGCTGCAGCACGCAGCTACGGGAAGCTGGACTTCGGTGCCTACACCAACGGCACCCTGCTGAATATGTGGATCAGCCAGACCGAAATGGTCGAGCAGTAAATGGAGTGTTCAACTGCCATAGAAAGGAGTTAGCGATCATGACTACCATCCGTGATATTCCCCTGCATTGCCCTGATGCGACTTATGTTCAGCCTGCCTACAAGGAAGCCGGGATGAACAACTTCACCAACCTGGTCCGCACCATGCTCAATGACTATGGTGTGTACCATGTTCAGTTCAATACCATCAGCAAGGACACCCTCATCGACGCAAAGGCCCACCCCGAAAACTATCCCACCCTGATCGTCCGGGTCGCCGGTTACAGTGTCTACTGGACCGACCTGGCGGAACGGGTCCAGGACGACATCATCAGCCGCACCGAGCATTCTTTCTGACCTGATAAAATGAAATGTGGAGGCGTTCCTTTTCAGGGAACGCCTCCTTTGATAACGGGCATCCGTTAGGGAGGAGCTTATATGACAGAGAAAACAGCCGTTATATTTGACATTGGACGTTACCGAAACGCAGACGGTCCGGGGATCCGCACCATCATTTTCTTTAAGGGCTGTCCTCTGGGCTGTAAATGGTGCTGCAATCCCTTTGGGCTGTCCAAAAGAAAACAGCTCATCGTGAATCCCTTCAAGTGCACCGGATGTGGTACCTGTGCGGAAGAATGCCAACAGGGATGCAATGCCATCGCAGCGGATACCCATCGGGTGGTTGTGGATTTTTCCAAGTGTATTCTCTGTGGAGCCTGCATCCCTCCCTGCGGGGTCAATGCCAGGAGCATTTCCGGTGAGGAGTATACCGCCCATGCGCTTTACCGGGAGGCCTCCAAAGATCGGGCCTTTTACCGGAGGGGAGGAGGCGGCGTGACCTTGTCCGGCGGAGAGGTCCTCATGCAGTGGGAAGTTGCTTCCGAGACCCTTCGTCTTTGCCGACAGGACGGCCTGGACTGCTGCATGGAAACCTCCGGATATGCCCCGTGGGATCATCTCTGGGCCGTGGCCAAATACTGCAGCACGGTCTTCATGGATCTCAAGCACATCGACAGCCGGAAGCACGAAGAGCTGACCGGTGTTCCCAATGGGCTGATCCTGGAAAATATGGAAAGGCTCTGCAAAGAGCTGCCCGGGGTGGGCGGCCGTGTGATCATCCGTCTGCCGTTGGTCCCCGGATACAACGATGATGAGGATTCAGTTGGCAGAGCGGCTGCGTTTGTATCCAAGCTGGAACACTGCCCGGAATTGAACCTTCTGCCGTACCATGATCTGGGCGAGACAAAATATGAGATGATGGGGCAGGAATATGCCCTTTCCCATGTTGAGAGCAGAAAGAAATTGGATCCTCATTTGCAGGAACTGTATGCTTTGTGTCAGTTGACCGCCCCAGACAATCGGGTCAGTTTGGGAGGTGACGCCATTGCGCAAAAGGGATAGGTCCT
>JAFVUT010000242.1 GCA_017502545.1 Ruminiclostridium sp. | reverse complement strand
TACAGGCGGACGGCCTGACCGCCGAAGAGGTCAATGGCAGGAAAAATCTTCATGGTCACCAGTCCCCCTCACAGAAGGTCCGCAGGATGTTGAGGCCTACGTCCCCGCTCTTTTCCGGGTGGAACTGACAGCCCATCACGTTGCCCCGGGCCACGGCGGCGGTGAGCTCGGCCCCGTACTCGGCGGTGGCGATGACGGCATCGTCACACTCGGTGGCGTAGAAGGTGTGGACGAAGTAGACGCAGTCTCCCTCCGCCACAGTCTTCAGCAGGGGGTGACGGTCCCCCTCGGGGAAGTGGAGCTGGTTCCAGCCAATGTGGGGCACCTTGTAGTGGGCGGGGATGACCCCCTCCATGGTGACCACCTTGCCGGGGATGAGACCCAGGCCCTCCCAGGTGCCGAACTCCTGGCTCTCCTCAAAGAGGAGCTGCATGCCCAGGCAGATGCCCATGATGGGCTTGCCCTTGGCCACCTCCTCCTTGATGACCTCCTCCAGACCGCTCTGGCGGAGCTTTTCCCGGGCATCTGCAAATGCACCCTCCCCGGGGAGGAAGAGCTTGTCTGCCTTCCGCAGCAGTTCCGGGTCCCCGGTGACCACCGGCTCCTGGCCGATGGCTTCTAAGGAACGGCAGAGGGAGAACAGGTTTCCCACGCCGTAATCAATGACAGCAATCATATGTATTCCTCCTGTTGGAGTAGTTCTCTCGCTCCGATTGTAGGGGCCGATGACCACATCGGCCCGCGGGCGGCTGCTAGCCGCCCCTACATGGTAAGTTAGACCAAAACGCCTTTCGTCGACGGCACCTCATCGGTGCCGTTGGTCTTCACGGCCATCTTCAGGCTCCGGGCAGCGGACTTGAAGATGCCCTCAATGATGTGGTGGCTGTTCTCCCCGGCCAGCTTGCGGATGTGCAGGGTGCAGTTGGCCCGGCGGACAAAGGCCAGCCAGAACTCCTTCACCAGCTCGGTGTCGAAGGTGCCCACCTTCTCGGTGGGCATCTCTGCCTCCCAGCAGAGCATCCCACGGCCGGACAGATCCACGGCAGAGAGGATGAGGGCCTCGTCCATGGGCAGGATGAAGTGACCGAAGCGCTCCACCCCCCGCATATCCCCCAGAGCCTGGGCAAAGGCATCCCCCAGACAGATGCCCACGTCCTCCACGGAGTGGTGGTCGTCCACCCAGGTGTCACCGGTGCAGGTGACCTCCAGGCCGAAGCCCCCGTGGCGGGCAAAGGCGGAGAGCATATGGTCAAAGAACCCCACACCGGTCTGGATCCTGGCGGGTCCTCCGTCTAAATTCAGATTCAGGATGATGTCGGTCTCCCCGGTCTTCCGGGTGATGTTGGCTTGTCTCATGCCAGACCCTCCTCCTTCATGATTTCTTTCACGCCCTCCAGGAAGGCGGTCATCTCCTCCGGGGTGCCGATGGTCACCCGGTTGTACTGGGCGATCCGGGGATCGGAGAAGTGGCGGATGAGGACACCCCGGTCCTTGAGTTTCCGGTACAGCAGGCCCCCGTCCAGACCCTCCCGCTGGATGAACAGGAAGTTGGTCCTGGAGTCGGGCATGGTGAAGCCCAGCTCCTTCAGGGCAGCGGCCGTCCAGGCACGGGTGTCCATGATCTTCCGGGCGTTCTCCCGGAAGTGTGCGTCGGAGTCAACGGCGGCCTCCCCCAGCTTCAGGGTCAGGCGGTTGACGTTATAGGGGTTGGTGGAGTACTTGATCTTCTCCAGGTCCTGGATGACAGGACGGCTGGCCAGGGCAAAGCCCAGGCGGGCACCGGCCATGGACCGGGACTTGGAATAGGTCATGACCACCAGCAGGTTCTCGTACTTGCCCACCAGGCTGGCGGCGGATTCGGCCCCGAAGTCCACATAGGCCTCGTCGATGACCACCACCCGGTCAGGGTTGGAGGCGATGATCTCCTCCACCTGAGACAGGGGCAGGGCCAGGCCCGTGGGGGCGTTGGGGTTGGCCAGGACGGTGAACTTCCCGGTGCCCTTCATCCCTTCCACATCCACGGAGAAGTCCTCCCTGAGAGGAACGGTCTCGTATGCCACCCCGTGGAGGTCGGCAAAGACAGGATAGAAGCTGTAGGTCAGGCCGGGGAACACGGCCCCGTCGTGGGCGAAGGCCATGAAAGCGAAGTTCAGGATGTCGTCAGAGCCGTTGGACAGAAAGACGTTCCCCGGCTCCACCCCGTAGAGCCGGGCCAACTTCTCCCGGAGAATGGTCCCCTCCGGGTCGGAATACAGCCGCAGGTCCTCCACATCCTTGCGGGTCAGGGCTTCCAGCACCTGAGGGGAGGGAGGATAGGGGGACTCGTTGGTGTTGAGCTTGATATACTGCTTGTCCCGGGGCTGTTCGCCGGGGGTGTAGGCCTCCAGCTTGGCATACTTGGGGCTGAGGAATCGGCTCATGGTATCATTCTCCCATCACGTTGGGGTCAAAGCGGATGTCGATGGAGCGGGCGTGGCCGGTGAGCCCCTCCTGCTTGGCGAAGTGGGACACGGACTGCTGGGCGATGGCCAGGGCGTCCCTGGTGTAATAGGTATACTGGGTCTTCTTCACAAAGTCGTCCACAGACAGGGGGCTGGAGAACCGGGCCGTGCCGCTGGTGGGCAGGGTGTGGTTGGGGCCGGCGAAGTAGTCGCCCAGGGCCTCGGGGCAGTTGCGGCCCATGAAGATGGAACCGGCGTGCTTGATTTGATCCAGCCAGGCGAAGGGCTCGTCGATGCACAGCTCCAGGTGCTCCGGGGCGATCTCGTTGGAGATCTGGATGGCAGAGGCGATGGACTTGGCAATGATGATCTTGCCGTTGTTCTCAATGGAGGCACGGGCGATATCCTGGCGCTTCAGCTTGGGCAGCTGCTCCTCGATGGCAGCCTGGACGGCCACAGCCAGCTCCTCGCTGTCGGTGACCAGGACGGCGGAGGCATTTCCGTCGTGCTCGGCCTGGCTCAGCAGGTCGGCGGCCACCACCTGGGGGTTGTTCTTGCCGTCGGCGATCACCAGGATCTCACTGGGACCGGCCACCATGTCGATGCCCACCTTGCCGAAGACCTGCTTCTTGGCCTCGGCCACATACTGGTTGCCGGGGCCCACGATCTTGTCCACCTTGGGGATGGTCTCGGTGCCGTAGGCCAGGGCGGCCACAGCCTGGGCGCCGCCCACCCGGAAGACCCGGTTCACCCCGCAGATCCGGGCGGCTGCCAGGATGTTGGGGTGGATCTTGCCGTTCTTGTCGGGAGGGGTCACCATGAAGATCTCCTTGACCCCGGC
>JAFVUT010000241.1 GCA_017502545.1 Ruminiclostridium sp. | reverse complement strand
GGTCCACACACCCCGGCCCCAGTCCAGCACGCCGAAGGAGTCTTCGGGGCTGAAGGTGTAGGTGTCGGAGCCGATGGTCACCTGACCGCTGGCCCGCATACAGTTGATCTTCTGGTTGTAGTAGAAGTGGCCCTCCTTCTCAAAGGGAGTGCAGATGACGATGGATTCCTCGGGCTCCTGGGTGAGGGTGATCTTGACGTCGATGGCCTGTCCGTCCTTGAAGTCCTCCATGTGGGCAAAGAGCTTCCGGCAGCCCTCCTCCACCTGGAAGATCATCCGGTAGCCCTTGCCAGTGATGGCGCTGATGCCCTTGGCAGAGGTGGGGGGCAGGTTGGTCTTGCCCATGGGCATGATGCGCATGGGGCTTTTGGTGATCTCCCAGGGTTTCCCCTCAAAGGACAGGAAGGAGACCGAGTCCAGGCCCATGTAGCTGTTGTCGGCGATGGTCAGACACACGCCGTACTTGTCGTTGCCGATATAGTAGTAATCCCACTCCTTCAGGCGGGCAAAGCCTCCCTTGACCTTGGAGCGGTCATAGACGGGCAGGAGCTTCCTGGCATAGCCTGCCTGGGTCAGGTTGCCCTTGCTGTCCAGCAGGGGAATGGCGGTTGTGATCTCGTGCTGCATACCGGTCATCCTTTCGTTCGTAAAAATCTGCGCTGGTATTTGATCTTGGCGTATTCGGTGATCTGCTTCATGTAGACCACGTCGTAGACCCCGCCCACGGCTCCCACCAGGGGAATGCCCTGGAGGAACTTCATGTAGAGAAGCTCCTTGGAGAGGGCCCCGGCAGTTTGTCTGATCTGGTGGTCTTTGCTGTAATCGGGAGGCAGGGTCTGCTCCCGGATATAGCGGTTTACTTCGGCGTTGACTGTGTCCAGAGCGCTGCCGTGGGAGACCGCCCCCTGGATAAGGAGAAGGATGAAGTATTGCTCCTCCTGGGTGTCGTAGTGGAACCCGTAGCGCAGGGCGATCTCGTACACCGTCCGCAGGATCATGCCGGTGAACACGGGGATGTCCGGGATACCCACCCCCAACAGGCCCATGCCGATGCCCGAGGCACCGGAGAGGAAGACCCCCTTGTTCCCGGCACTTTTGGCTCCCTGCGAGAAAGCCTTCAAGGTCTTGCGGTTTCCCTTGGTCTCATGGGAGAATTCCTTCACTTGGAAGTCCTTTTCCAGGTCCTCCCGGCGGTAGGTCTTTTCGATGACCCCGGTGCCCTTCTCAAAGATCACCTGGAAGGCCTTGAAAAAAGCGGCGTCCAGGGTGTCCTGCAGATTGTCCGGGACCTTGTCCGCCAGGAACTGGTTCAGGGCGGTGTCCTCCTTCTCCTGTCGGGCGGTAAGAAACTTCTTTTCCCGCTTGTTCAGTGCGTCCCACTCTTTTTCCAGTGGGGTTTTCTGCTGAAAAAGGCCCATATTCGTCCCTCCCCTTCAGAATGTTATTAAATTATAGTATACGCCCGAGAGGGAAGGGAAGTCAATGGACAGAGCGGTAGTTTTATCAGAACGGGTAATACAAAAATTTTTTTGAAAATTTGGCGAGAAATTGTCATTCTAAGTATCGCTTTTTCCGGATATTGTGGTATAATACCTCTGTTAGATACGTTTGCAACTTTTGTGAGGGAATCTTGCAGAAAAACGGGGTTTCCTGGCGGAAGCGTGTATATGCGACTTGAGAGGAGCAATGACAATGAAGACACTTTACGATGGTAAGACCAAGACTGTCAAGCTGAACGAGGAAACCGGCGTTGTTTACCTGTTCTTCAAGGACTCTGCTACCGGTGAGAACGGCGTGTTCGATCCCGGATCCAACTCCGTGGGCGGCAGCGTGGAAGGCAAGGGCAACATCGGCCTGCAGGTCTCCAAGTACTTCTTCGAGCTGATGGAGAAGAACGGCATTCCCACCCACTACCTGGGCGCTGACCTGGACCAGAACCTGATGCAGGTCCGTAAGCTGACCGTTCCCAAGCTGGAGTTCGTTCTGCGTTACTTCACCGCCGGCAGCATGTGCCGCCGCTTCGACCTGGAGGAAGGCATTGTCTTCGAGCCTCCCTACACCGAAGTCACCCTGAAGAGCGACGAGCAGGGCGACCCCCTGATCTCCGAGCGTATCTGCCTGATGAAGAACATGCTGGTCCCCGGCCAGTATGACGAGGCTCTGGGCGTTCTGGTGAAGGTCGGTGCAGTTCTGAGAGAAGAGCTGGCTAAGATGGACCTGACCCTGATCGATCTGAAGATCGAGGTGGGCTATGACGAGGACGGCAAAATCTACGTGGCTGACGAGATCACCCCCGACATCTGGAGAGTCCGTGACGCCAACGGCAACATCCCCAACCAGATCGACTGCGCCAAGATCATCCTGGACAAGATCAACGGCTGATTCTGAAGCACAAAAATCCCCTTTGCTCCAAGGAGCAAAGGGGATTTTTTCTGTTCTGTCAGGCCAGGATGCCGCTGAGGAAGGTGATGAGTCCGTCCACCACCTCGTCACGGATGGCCAGCTCGTTGTGGATCTCGTGGCGGTAGCCGGAATAAGCCCGGACCTGGGTCTTGTTGCCGGAGTTTGCCAGCAGGTTTGCCACATGGTACAGGCCCTCGCCGTAGTTGCCGCAGGGGTCCTGGTCTCCGGACATGAGGTAGACGGGGATGTCAGAGGGGACCATGGGGGCCCACTGGGGGCTCTCGATGAAGTGGTAGAGCTGGACAAAATCCCAGGGCAGCTCGATGGTGGTGTCGAAGGTGTTGAACATATCCCCGGCGTGGTCGGCCACTACGTTGGGGTCGTTGGCGATCCAGTCGGCAGGGCTGTTGGGATTTTCGATGCGGTCGGTCATGCCGCAGAAGACCTTGTCGAACCATTCCCCGGCGGGCTGATAGGGGTCGGCCTCATAGGCGGCCCGGAATTCCGGGTTCTCATAGGCATCTTCGCAGCCCTTCCACTGGGAGCACAGGCCGCAGAGCATCAGGCCCTTGATGTCCTGGCCGTAGTGGGCGGCGTAGCCCCGGGCCAGCATGGAGCCCCAGCTGTGGCCGAACATGAAGTAGGGCAGGCCGGGGTAGTCCGCCACGGCGATGTCGTGGAGCTGCTTTTCGTCCTGGATGTAGGTCATGTAGCCGCCGGAGTGGGGATCGCCCAGGGTCCCGGCGTCATAGCCGGTCTTGCCGTGGCCCAGGTGATCATCGGCATAGACCACGAACCCGGCCTGCTGGAATTTGCCGATCATGTGCAGGTAGCGGCGGGAGTGCTCGCCGTAGCCGTGGACCAGCTGGATGATGCCCCGGGGCTGACCCAGAGGGGAGTAGGCCCAGGCCTTGATGGTATCCCGGCCGTTGGCAGAGGGGAAGTTGATCTCTCGAATAGACATGATGTAAACCTCCTTAGGATTGGATGGCGGCGTGCTGTTTTCGCTTGGACAGCAGCCAGGGGGGAAGGTGCATCACCGCCAGCACGGCGGAGATGAGAACGGGGTAGCCCAACAGGTGGTTGCCCCAAAGGTTTTCAAAGATGAGAAGGGGATTGCCCTCGGCGGCAAACATTAAAAACATGAAGTTGGTGTCCAGAGCCAGGTTCACCCCGTAGATGGGGATGGCCATGGCCAGCAGCAGGAGGAGGCACCTGGGGATGTACTTTGCCTGGGGGCGGATATCTCCGGCTGCCGTCAGCAGGATGGGGTAACCTGCCAGGAGGATGTGAACGGTGAAGCTGTGCCAGTGCATGAAGTTCCCCAACGGCAGGGCCGTCCAGGTGGGAAAGAGCAGAGCCGCGGTGGCCGCCGGGATGCTCACGGTGTAGAGATAGTTCCCAAGGCCCTGGCTGGGCTTCCAGGCATGGAGGGCGATGAGGAAGATGTTGATGGAGCACAGATGGAGGGGGAGGTATTCCGGGATCCACCGGTCACCTAGGAGGAGCATAGTGTGCTTGAAGACCTCGTCCGCCACCAGGAAGCAAGCAATGGTCCTGCGCCACCGCTGGCGGCCAACCTCACCGCATCGGCGGTAGAGGAGACTGCCTATCAGACAGAACAGGACAAAGATCCCCAGCCAGATCAGGTGAAGGGGGGAGTAGGCAGGGAAGCCCACCCCTTCCGGGATGGTCTCCAGGGTATCAAAAAAGTATGGCATATCGTACATCAGCTTTCTAAGGGGTTACTGGGCCAGCAGTTCCATCACGTGGGACAGGGGAATGTCCATCCGCAGGGCGATCTCCTCCGGTGTCAGACCCTGGGCCAGGAATCGGCGGCAGACAGCGGCCAGACTTTCCCCCACCTCGATGACGTGGCTGTCCGGGTCATAAAAGCGGACCACCCGCTGTCCCCAGCGGTGCTCCTTTAAGGGGTGGACATATCGGATCTCAAACCGGGAGAGGGTTTGCAGAAAGCCGTCAAACTCCTCCTCTACAAAATACAGTTCCGAGCTGTTGGGGGAGAAGGTGATCTCTCTGGGGCCGATGAAGTCCTGCCAGCTTTCCAGGGTCTGGAGGCAGATGCCTCCTTCCAGGGTCACATTGGCCCCAAAGTCCAGGCGCACCGACAGGCCCAGGATTTCTTGATAAAAGGCTTTTGAACGGTCCAGGTCGGTGACCACGATCAGGGGATTGGAAAATTTCATGGAGGGACCTCCTAAAATCTCAGAAGTGGTGTAGGATCAGATCGAAGGCAACCTTCAGGCCGGGCAGGAGGCTGTCGATCTCCACATACTCCTCCCGGGTGTGGGCCCCGGACCCGAAGCAGCAGCCCACGCACACGGCGGGGATCCCCAGGGACAGGGGGATGTTGCAGTCGGTGGAGCCGGAGACGAAGTGCACGGGCCTTCCGTAGTACCGCTCCACAGCCTGAGAAGCCCGGGTCATCAGATCGGCCATCCGGTCGGGGTCCACGTCCCCGGCGCAGGGACGGTCGCCAACCTGGGTCAGGGTGATGGAAACGCCCTCCTGACGATGACGCTGGAGGGCATCCTGGAACTGTTCCTCCAGGATGGCCAGTGCCTCTCGCTCATCCGAGCGGAACTCGTAGAGCATTTCGGCCTGCTGGGCAATGGTGTTCACCGAGGTACCGCCCTGGATGGTGCCCACGTTGCAGGTGGTCCGGCCCAGTTTGGGAATGGGATGGGCGTACAGGTCGGTGATGAGGGCGGACAGGCAGGCGATGGCGTTGGGCCGACCGAAATCCCGGAAGGAGTGGCCGCCCTCGGTGGTGACCTCCACCCGATACCGGCGGGAGCCCACCGCATGGCTGACCCCATTGCAGTTCATATCGTCAAAGGAGATGAATTCCCGGACCCGGGAGCCATAGTCCGCCATGATCTTTCGGGAGCCCTTCAGGTTTCCCAGTCCCTCTTCCCCGGCGTTCACCACCAGGAGGAGGCCCATGCTCTTGGGCTGAAGACCAGCCTCGGCTATGTACTTGGCCGCCATCATGAGAGCCACGGCGTTGGCGGTGTCATCGGCCACACCGGGGCAGTAGATGCGTCCGTCCCGGATCTCCAGGGGCAGGGGGGAGGTGTCGGGGAAGACCACGTCGCTGTGGGCCATGACCACCAGCAGGGGATTCTCCCCGGTGTCTCCCACAGGCCAGACCACATTCAGGGCCTCGTCGGTGTAGACACCGCTGCATCCCTGCGCTTCCAGCCATGCTTTGCAGAATGCCGCCCGTTCCTCCTCCTGGTTGGAGGGAGCAGGGATCCGGGCCAGGGTGAGCAGGAGCTCATAGGCTTCCTTGCGGTGGTTCTCAATATAAGAAAGGATGGAAGGTGTCAGTTCCATGGCGGAACCTCCTTTTTCTTTGCTGCTGCTATTATACCATGAATGCATCCTCTGTGTCCCAGATTTTGGGTTGATTTTCTCAAGAAAAAGGGGAAAAGAATGGCAGGTCCTTCTTGATTCTTTCTCGAAAATGTTGTATGATAAGGAGCAGAGTCTGCCGGATGCCAAGTCGGTGTCGGGCATGGCCGCACTAGTCGGGGAGATAGCGGTGCCCTGTACCTGCAATCCGCTACAGCAGGGATGAATCCCGGACCCCCGGAGGCCTCTTGTTCCGTTAGTTGCCGGTAAGCGGTGATGATAAGTCGGTCCTGCGCAACGCAGCACTGTGAACCGTGTCAGGCGGGGAACCGAGCAGCACTAAGCAGAACGCTGCGTGTGCCGCAGGTATGCCGGTTTTGAGCTGGCTGCCAGTGAGACAGGGATAAGGGGTTCTTCAAAGGCCGGTGTGCGGTCATGCCGGATGCCGAAGTATCTGTGCAGACTCTTTGTTTTGATTGAAACCCGGAGGAGGAAGGCAAGTTGTATCAGGCTCTCTATCGTAAATGGCGGCCCCGCACCTTTGACCAGGTGGTGGGACAG
>JAFVUT010000240.1 GCA_017502545.1 Ruminiclostridium sp. | reverse complement strand
TGCAGGCCTCGGGGTCGGTGGAGACCTTGACCTTCAGGATGTTCAGGGGGTTGCCCTCCCGGTCTCTGGGGGTGTAGTAGGGGCCCACGGGGTTGTTGCCCTTGACCTTGGCGGAGATGGGGCCGTCAGAGCCCCCCTTCCTCCAGACCTGATCGGCAAAGCCGGAGGCGATGGTCAGGTCGCTGATGTCGGGGCGGCCTGCATTCTGGGTCTGAGAGAAGGAGTGCTGGCAGGAGAAGGCGGCGGCACCCAGGGTGGTGAAGCCATTGCCCTCCAGGGTCAGGCAGAGCTCCATGAGGCCGTCGTCAAAGCTGCGGTTGCCGTAGCACACCACGGGGACGGCATAAGCGCCATTGCCCTGGACGGAGGAGACGTACTTGATCAGGAGGTTGGGCACACGGCCGGCGTAGACGGGGGTGCCGAAGACCACCAGGTCCCCTTCGCCGAAGGCCTTGGGCTCCTTGCGGATGGGAGCGGGGGTGAAGTCAAAGGTCTTCAGTTCCACCCCGGCCTGGTGGGCCAGACGCTGGGCGATCTGGGTGACGACCTTCTTGGTGGTGTCGGTGGCGCTGAAGTAAGCCGCCCACACGGTATTGATTTTCATGGGAAAAACCCCTTTCGTTTGTTGTGTTGCTTTTATTATACTGCCTGGCGAACAAAGTCGCAAGCATGGATTGCCGGAGTCACAGGGTCTCTGTTCGTTGCGTTGTCGTAGGGGCGATTCACGAATCGCCCGGGAAACGTGGGGCAACCCCTATGGGTGGCGGGCGCTTCGTGAAGCGCCCCTACAAAATGGTGGAGGGGAAAGAAATCCGGAAAAAGCGATCGCTTTTGGGGAAGACAGGGGAGAAACCTGTTTTCTCCAGGAAAAAAGTATGGTAAAATAAAGAAAAAGCGAAAGGGGGCGAAATCTATGAAGAAGTGGGCCATTGTCGGCGTTCTTGCCGCCCTTGTGGTAAGTGTTTTGCTGATCGGGAAGTACCAGGATCAGAAGTATCCTATCCAGCCCGACCAAAGCAACCTGCTGGAGGAGGTCACCTGGTGGGTGAACCGGGGCTACGACCAGCCTGTGCTGGAGGATATTGCCCTCCATGACTATGTGGAACTGGGTGAGTACCGATATGTACTCATAGATGTGGAGGACCAGCTGGGCATGGCCTATCTGGAACAGGGCCCCAACGGGAACTACCGCATGGCCGGGTCCAGCTACGGCGGCGGGAACTTCCATTTTGAAGAGTTGGAGCATGACGGTGTGCGGTTTGTTCTCATCGGCGGTAAAAATGAGTATTTTGGCATTGATTCCATAGAATTTGAGATGGATGATAGGGTTTATCGGGCAGAACTTCCGCCGGGAGACCGATTCCTGACCAAGATCGAAATCCACCCGCCTCTGGATCCCGATGCCCCCCTGCGTCATGTGGAGCTGGACACCATCCGATTCTGCGATGAGGCCGGTCAGGACATCACATCCCAGGTCCCCTGGAACGGGATGCGGCCCTGGGACGGCACCCCTTCTGTCAATCAAAAATAAGTATCAGTTGATTTTTCCCCCGCAACTCCATATAATATAGTCTAATAAACTGCTCTGTCGAAGGTTGGCAGGTTTTGCCTGCCAGCCACCGGAAAGGATGGGACCTATGGCAAAAGGCACACCCAAGAATCAAAAGAAAAAGAAGACCGGGATCCTGGTGGGCTGTATTCTGACCGCCGTTCTCATTGGGGGCTACTGCCTCCTGTGCGCCTTCGCCGGGGGTGGCAGCGTCTACCCCAAGGTGACCGTGGGGGATGTGGCCCTGGGCGGCCTCACCGTGGAGGAGGCCGAGGCGGCCATCTCTCAGGCGGTGAAGACCCAGACCCCCGACGAGTCCGTGGGCGTCCACTTTGCTATCACCGATGCCGAGGGGAACACCGCCCAGGTGAAGGTCCCCATGTCTGCTGTCACCACCGACTGCCCCGCCACCGCCGCCCGGGCCTGGAACGTGGGCAACGGGGCTCAGTTTGCGGCCAGAGGTGCCATTTACCTGAAGTGCCTGCTGATGGGGGAGGAAGTACTCCCGGCCTATGAGGACACCGCTGCCCTGGAGGCCATCCTGGACGACATGGATGCCCAGATCGGCCAGGCCGCTGTGGAGAGCGCCTGGGAGCTGGGGGAGGAGACCATCACCTTCACCAAGGGCCAGCCGGGCAGCCTCATCCACCGGGATGAGCTGAAGACCGAGATTTTTGAGCGGCTGGGCCGTGGCGAGATGGTCACCCTGGCCGGGTCCGAGCCCCAGTTCGCCATCCAGCTGAAGGAGGCCCTGCCCGAAGAACTGGACATGAAGGCCATCCTGAAGGAAGTGGAGACCGAAGTCCAGAACGCCGAGTTCAACAAGGCCGAGAAGAAATTCCAGACCGACAGCCAGGGCATCTCCTTCGACACCGAGGCCGCCGATGCCCTGTTCGAATCCATGGCCTGGGGAGAGACCCGGGACCTGGACCTCATCATCACCCAGCCCGAGGTCACCCTGGCCGACCTGGAGCCCCAGCTCTACCAGGACACCCTGGGCACCTGCTCCACCAACATTTCCGGCACCAACAACCGCGTCCAGAACATCGCCCTGGCGGCCAAGTTCTTTAACGGCACGGTTCTTATGCCCGGGGAGGAGTTCTCCTACAACGGGGTGGTGGGCAGCCGTCAGGCCTCCCGGGGCTTCCTGCCCGCGCCCGCCTATGTCTCCGGTCAGACCGTCCAGGAGATTGGCGGCGGCGTTTGCCAGGGTTCCTCCACCATCTACCTGGCCGCCCTCCGGGCCAACCTGGAGATCGTGGAGCGCTACCCCCACGGCTATATCACCCGCTACGTCCCCGACGGCATGGACGCCACCGTGTACTACGGGGTGAAGGACTTCCGTTTTAAGAACGACACCCCCTTCCCCATCAAGATCGTGGGTTCCGTCTCCGGCCGGACCCTCACCGTGAACATCCTGGGCACCAGGCACAACAACATCACCGTGGAGATGACTAACCAGACTGTGGGATCCACCGGCTACAATACCGTCTATAAAGTGGACAACAGCCTGTCCGCCGGGTCCACCTACGTGGATGTGACCCCTTACGCCGGTTACACCATCAAGGTCTACCGGAACCTCTACGAGAACGGCAAGCACCTGGAGACCAAGCTGGAGAGCACCAGTGTTTACCGGAGCCGGGATCAGGTGGTCATGGTCAGTCCTGCCGATGCCTATAAGTACGGCATCCCCGGCTACTCCAAGCCCGAACCCAAGCCGGAGCCTCAGCCCGAACCCACGCCCACCCCCACCCCCACGCCGCCTGCAGAGGAGACCACCCCGCCTGCAGAGACCACCACCCCTG
>JAFVUT010000239.1 GCA_017502545.1 Ruminiclostridium sp. | reverse complement strand
CAGATCCTTTCTGTTTCTAATTTTGGTGCGGGGGCGGGTCAGAGTTTCTTTTCCAGGCAGACCAGCCGGACCCCGGGAATGCCGTTGAACTGGCAGTCCACAAAGCCCACCTCGGCATAGCCCAGACCTTGGTAGAGCTGTCGGGCGATGAGGTTCCGTTCGTTGGTGTCCATCCGCAGGTAGGGGCAGCCCATTTCACGAGCCATGTCCTCATAGAAGGCCACGAAGGCCTTGCCGTATCCTCCACGGCCTTTGGCGGGGTCCACCACCAGGGTGTGGAGGACCAGGATCTTCTCGTCAGGGGCCGCCCATTGCCACTGAGCGTTGGCGTACTCGGGGACCTGCTCCTGGTTGATTTTGGCGGCGGCGACAATGACGCCGTTGACCTCCTCCACATACATATCACCAATTTGGATGGAGGACAGAGCGGTGGCCCGGGTGGGGTAGACGGCCCGGTCCCAGCCGATGGTGACCCGTCCGGATTCTTCTTCGTCGTGGATGCGGTCGTAGATGGCGGCGATGGCCTCCAGGTCTCTGGGTTCAGCCTTGCGGAACATGGCGGGTCCTCCTTGGTGGATGAATATCTCATTATACATCAGGGAAGGAGCCTTGTCAAAGTCTGTCAGGCGGGGTATGATGGGGGAGAGAAGAGGAGGGGATCATTTTGGACTGTATCATGAAAACCTTTGAGGAACTGACCGCCCGGGAGGTCTATGAGATCCTGCAGATCCGGTCTGCCGTCTTTGTGGTGGAGCAGACCTGTGTCTACCAGGATATTGACGGGGTGGACCTGGAGGCCTGGCACGTGTTCCTCCGGGATGACCGGGGCATCCGGGCCTACCTGCGGGCCTTTTGGAAGGATGAAACCACCGCCCAGATGGGCCGGGTCCTGACCGTTGACCGGGGTAAGGGCCTGGGGATGGAGGTCCTCCAAGCCGGGATCCGCACCGTCCGGGAGGAAATGAAGGCGGAGAAAATTTTCATCGAGGCCCAGACCTATACCATTGACTTTTATGGCCGGGTGGGGTTCCGGGTCACCGGGGCGGAGTTCCTGGAGGACGGCATCCCCCATGTGCCCATGGAGTTGGAGCTGTGAGAGAACGCCCCCGACCGAACGGTCGGGGGTGTTTGTGTGTGAGGACCCCTCATCCGTCACGGCTGCGCCGTGCCACCTTCTCCCAATGGGAGAAGGCTCAATGTATCAGGCAACGACAAGGCTTCTCCCTGGGGAGAAGCTGTCACCGAAGGTGACTGATGAGGGGGCTTTGCCCGTTGATTTTCCCCGCAAAACTTGCTACAATATTCTATTATGTTACCATGCAGGGCCTGTGCCCTGCGGCAAAGGAAGTGAAACCATGAAGCTGCTGGTGATCGACGGCAACTCCATCGTCAACCGTGCCTTTTTCGGCATGCACCCCCTCACCAACAAGGAGGGCTTCCCCACCCACGCCATCTTTGGCTTTCTGAACATCCTCCGCCGGATGGAGGAAGAGGTGGACCCCGATGGCCTGTGCGTCACCTTCGACCGGAAGGAGCCCACCTTCCGCCACCTGGCTTTTGAGGGCTACAAGGCCCAGCGCAAGGGGATGCCCGAGGAGCTGGCCGTCCAGATGCCCGTCCTGAAGCAGGTCCTGGATGCCATGAATATCCCCTGGTACGAGCTGGCCGGCTGGGAGGCCGACGACCTCATCGGCACCATCTCCCGCAAGTGTGAGGCCGCCGGCTGGGACTGCCGGGTGGCCACGGGAGACAAGGACTCCCTCCAGCTGGTCACCGACCACACCTATATCGAGCTGGTCACCAGCCGCATGGGAAAGACCACCACGAAAGAGATGGACCCCGCCTCCTTCCGGGCCGTCTACGGCTTTGAGCCCCCCCAGATGGTGGACCTGAAAGCCCTTATGGGAGATGCCTCGGACAACATCCCCGGGGTCCCCGGCGTGGGGGAGAAGACCGCCATGGCCCTCCTCCACGAGAACGGCACCTTAAAAGAAATTTATGACCGGCTGGATGGGGAGACCCTCAACGCCAAGCCCGGTGTGAAGAAGAAGCTCACCGAGGGCCGGGAAAGTGCCTTCCAGTCCTTCGAGCTGTGCACCATCCGGTGCGATGCCCCCATGGACTTCACCCCCGAGGAGACCCTGAAAAAGCCGGTGAACGCCACCCTCCTCCGGGAGCTCTTCCTGGAGCTGGACTTCCACAAGCTCATCGCCCAGATGGGTCTGGAGGCGGCCGAGGCCCCCAAGGCGGAATGTGCCTGCCAGTCTGAGAACTGCACCACCGAGACCGTCACCACCCCCGACCGGGCCTGGGAGCTGCTGGACCAGTGGAAGGACCAGACCGTCTCCCTGCTGACCCTCCCCGATCTGTCTGCCCTGGCAGTGTGCTGGGGGGAAAGCGGCGAGAACGCCGCCCTGGTCCGAGAGAGCGACCTGCCCAACTATGAGGACTTCCTCAAGGACCTGCTCGCCGGTCCCATCCGGAAGCTGGGCTTCAACACCAAGGAGGTCATGACCCAGACCCTTTACCGGGGGTACGAGGCACAGAACTTCGACTTTGACGCGGCCATCGCCGCCTACCTGCTGTCCCCCACCGACGGCAGCTACGACCTGGACAAGCTGGGAGCCCAGTACTTCGGCCAGGCCTATCCCCCCGCCAAGGACTACACGGGAGCCAAGGCCTGGAAGGATGATGAATCCTCCGCCAAGGCCCTGGAGGCCATGGCCGGCCACGCCAGCCTCATCCACGCCCTGTTTCAGATTTTGCCGGAAAAACTCCGGGAGCTGGAGCTGACCACCGTCTATGACCAGGTGGAGATGCCCCTGCGGGCCGTCCTGGCCCGGATGGAGGTGGCGGGTATGCTGGTGGATGACAAGGCCCTGGAGGCCTTCGGCCAGATGCTCAAGACCGGCATCGCCGCCCTCCAGGAGGAGATCTGGCGGCTGGCCGGGGAGGAGTTCAACCTGAACTCCACCCAGCAGCTGGGCACCGTCCTCTTTGAAAAGCTGGGCCTGCCCCCGGTGAAGAAGACCAAGACGGGCTACTCCACCAGCGCCGAGGTCCTGGAAAAGCTCCGGATGGCCCACCCCATCATTGAGCAGATTTTGGAATACCGCCAGCTCACCAAGCTGAACTCCACCTATGTGGAGGGCCTGTCCAAGGTCATCGCCGCCGACGGCCGCATCCACACCTGCTTCCAGAACACCGTCACCGCCACGGGGCGGCTGTCCTCCACGGAACCCAACCTCCAGAACATCCCCGTCCGCACCGAGCTGGGGGCGAAAATTCGTGAAATGTTCGTGGCTCCTGAGGGCCACGTGCTGGTGGACGCCGACTACTCCCAGATCGAGCTGCGTCTCCTGGCCCACATGGCCGGGGACGAGAGAATGATCGAGAGCTTCCTGTCCGGGGAGGACATCCACGCCCGGACGGCCTCTCAGGTCTTCGGGGTCCCTGTGGAGGAGATTTCTTCCGAGCTCCGCCGCCGGGCCAAGGCGGTGAACTTCGGCATCGTCTACGGCATCTCCGGCTTCTCCCTGGCCCAGGACATCGGGGTCACCCAGAAGGAGGCAAGGGAGTATATGGAGCGCTACCTGGCCACCTTCGCCGGGGTCCGGGACTATATGTACAACATCAAGAAGAAGGGCAAGGAGGACGGCTATGTGGCCACCCTCATGGGCCGCCGCCGCTGGCTGCCGGAGCTCCAGTCCTCCAACTTTAACCTCCGCTCCTTTGGCGAGCGGGTGGCTCTGAATATGCCCATCCAGGGTACCGCCGCCGACGTGATGAAGGTGGCTAT
>JAFVUT010000238.1 GCA_017502545.1 Ruminiclostridium sp. | reverse complement strand
TGAGCTCCTTCAGAAGCTCCAGGATGGAGAGGGTGGTGGTGGGGTCCAGGGCGGAGGTGGCCTCGTCACACAGCAGGACCTTGGGGTTGGTGGCCAGGGCACGGGCGATGGCCACGCGCTGCTTCTGGCCGCCGGACATCTGGGCGGGGTAGGCCTTTTCCCGGGCCTCCAGGCCCACGATCTTTAAGAGCTCCCGGGCACGGGCCACAGCGTCGGAACGCTTCACGCCGATGAGCTCCAGGGGGAAGCAGATGTTGTCCAGGGCGTTTCTCTGCATGAGCAGGTTGAAGCTCTGGAAGATCATGCTGATGGACTGGCGGGCCTTGTTCAGCTCCTTCTCCTTCAGCTTGGTCATGTCCTGGCCGTCCACGATGACCGAGCCGGAGGTGGGACGCTCCAGCATATTCATGCAGCGGACCAGGGTGGACTTGCCGGCACCGGACAGGCCGATGATGCCGAAGATCTCACCTTCGCGGATGTCCAGGTTGATGTCCTCCAGGGCGTGGACCGCAGTAGGGCCCGTGCCGAAGGTCTTGTTCAGGTGCTCCACCCGAATGATGGTTTTGCTCACAGGTTCTTTCACCTATCTTTCTCTCGTTCTCTATGGGGTAAGGCAATAAAAAAAGCCGTCCTTGATGTGAGTCAAGGACGACTGAGATCAGCCGTGGTACCACCTTGGTTTGCACAGTCCCTCACGGGACCGGCCTTAGCGGGTGCAGACACACCCCGGCGCGATGACGGGCGCTCCCGTCGCAGCCTGGCGGGGACTCCCCGTTCGGTGCGCGGCTCCGAGGCCATCTTCTCCAGAGCCTTCTGCATCCCTTTCCACCAACCGGGACTCTCTGCGGCCTATCTCTCCGGGTACTCTTCTCTTCATTGCCTTTATCGTATTTGGTTACCACTAAATGTACTGCAAAAGGGGTCGGTTGTCAAGACATTTTTCCTGTCTGCCACGCTTTTCTGTATTGGGACACGGCCATGGGGGCGGAGACCACCGAGGTCACCCAGAGGATGCCCACATAGGGGAGGACATCCGTGACGGTGAGGGGGGACTCCCGCACCAGACCCAGGGGGATGAGCCCGGCGAAGTAGCCAAGGAAGCAGGAGATGGTATAGCTGTACCATGCCCCCTTGCTGGTGGGGCCGAACATGGCCAGCACCGGGAAAAAGAAGGACTGGAGGGCCAGGGTCACGGCTCCATAGACCAAGGCGATCACCAGGACCTCCCGGGTGATCGCTTCCGAGGGGGAGACCACCGAGGCCGCCAGCACCAGCAGGAGTTCTCCCAGGACCAGCAGCCAGAGCTGGAGGTATTTGCTCCACACCCGGGCTTTGGGGGAGATGGGCAGGGGGGCCAGCCAATCTGCCCCCAGGTCGGCCGGGACCATCAGGAGGAAGAACAGCAGGATCATGCCGTTGAGCACGGACAGCCTTCCGTCCAGAAGCCGGTAGGAGAGAACGGACAGGAGGACCGCCCACAGGAAAAAGGACCGGCCCTGCTTCCAGAGCAGGAGGAAGTCTTTGTACAGTAAGGCTCTCATGGGCGGCCTCCTTTCGGTGTTTTTTGGTCAGTACCCCTCATCAGTCACGGCTTTGCCGTGCCAGCTTCTCCCCCGGGAGAAGCCTTGTCTTCGGACAAAGGAAGCCTTCTCCCGGGGGAGAAGGTGCCCACGAAGTGGGCGGATGAGGGGGCCTGGAATTCTGGCTTGGTGTCACCAAGTGCGCTGCTCATACTGCTTCACGCTCACCTTCACCGAACCGATGCACATGGTGACGGCGGCCAGGAAGCAGCCCAGGAAGAGAAGGGGAGAGGGGGAGATGGCCAGCTTTTCCAGCACGGCGGTGGCACCGGCCACCAGCACCATGAGGCCTATGATCACAACGAACAGGAGCATCCGGCCCTTTTCTGCGCCCAGACGGAAGAGGATGGGGAAGTAGATGGCCTGGATGGCCAGCAGGAGGGTCAGGATCGCGCCCAGGACCACCATGGATTCTCCGGTGATCCCCCCTCGGAGGAGGATGTAACCCAGCAGATACCAGAAGACGGCATAGGCGGTGGCCAGCCAGGCAAACACATAGCGGCTCAGGACCAGATCCCAGGTGGTAAAGGGCATCATGGCGGCCAGGGCATCCCACTTGGCCCGCTCGTCATAGGCAAAGAGGGTGACGGGGACCAGCATACCGGCATAGGCCACGAAGAAGGTGTTCAGGCTGAAGCCTGTGTCGGGCATCACGCAGAAGATGGCCACCATAAAGAGGACGAACTTCATCTGCTTCCACAGGACCAGGAAATCTTTGTAGAGCAAGGCTTTCATAGAGAAAGACTCCTTTCGGGTGAACATTGGCTCCCTCTGACGAGGGAGCTGGCATGGCGAAGCCATGACTGAGGGAGAGATAACGGGAGTGAAAGGTTAGCACGATCCTTCCCGTTTCGGTCTCTCTCCCTCCGCCCCTTCGGGGCACCTCCCTCGTCAGAGGGAGGTGGAGCCTTCCTGGGCCAGGAAGAGGATGATATCCTCCAGGTTGGTGTGCTCGGTGACGAACCCGGCGGGGATGAGACTCCGGCGGACCAGGGCCTGGGCCCCGTAGGGGGTGACCTTTTTCCCGGCCACGGCAGCGGGGTCCAGCTCGTCCAGCTGCTGGGCGGTGCCCTTCAGGATGGCATACTCCTCCAGGAGGCGGTCCTTCTCCTCAAAGAGGACCAGCTTGCCGTGATGGAGGAAGGCAATGTAGTCGCAGATCTTCTCCAAATCGCTGACGATGTGGGAGGAGAAGATGACGGTGTTCTCCTCGTTCCGGGTGAAGTCGTTGAAGACATCTAATATTTCGTCCCGGACCATGGGGTCCAGACCGCTGGTGGCCTCGTCCAGGAGCAGGAGCTTGGCCTTGTGGGACAGGGCCACGGCGATGGCCAGCTTCATCTTCATGCCCTTGGAGAACTCCTTGAACTTTTTGTCCGGAGGCAGGCGGAACCGGTCCAGATAGGCCTCGTACCGGTCCTGCTCCCAGTTCTGGTAGGCGTAGCCCATGACCTTTCCCAGCTCCCTGGGGGTGATGACCTCGGGGAAGCAAGCCTCGTCCAGGACAACCCCGATGTCCTCCTTGGTTTGGATAAAGTCGGGGCTCTGGTTGTCGGTGTCCAGAACGGTGATCTGGCCCCCATCCCGGGGGATGGCATCCATGAGAAGTTTCAGGGTGGTGGACTTGCCGGCCCCGTTCTCGCCCACCAGACCCAGGATGGTCCCGGCGGGGAGGTCAAAGGTGATGTTGTCCAGGGTGAAGTCTTTGTAGGCCTTGGTGAGGCCGCGGCATTGGATGGCGTTCATAGGGGGTCCTCCTTCACAGGGTGTCGTCGCTGAGGAGTTTCAGCATGTCGGTCAGGTCCTCCAGGCTCAGGCCGCAGGCAGGGGCCAGGGTGAGGATGGCGGACATATGTTCCTCGATCTGGGAGAGATAGCCCTCCCGGACCAGCTGGGTGTTCTGCTCGGCCACATAGCAGCCCTTGCCGGGGACGGTGTGGAGGTACCCGCCCTTTTCCAGCTCCTCGTAGGCCCGCTTGGTGGTGATGACGCTCACCCGCAGGTCCTTGGCCAGGGACCGGATGGAGGGCAGAGCCTGCCCCGGGGAGAGTTCCCCCGAGAGGATGGCCGTTTTGATCTGCTGGGAGATCTGGTCGTAGATGGGCTTATCATTGGCGTTGCTGATGATGATATTCATAGACATCCGTCCTAACTGTTTATGTACGGTATATACAGTATAAACGGCTGTATATGACTTGTCAAGAGGGTGTGGACTTTTTTTGTCAAACCCGGTATACTGGAGCCAAGAATATTGACACCGGAGGTGCTTTATGGAACTCTTTCGCAAAGCCGGCCTGATGGTGGCCGACCCTGACAGCGTGGCCAACGATTGGGTCCGGGAACACGGCCTGGCCCAGACCAGCGAATTCCCCTTCCCTGATCTCTACCTCCACCCGTCCCTGACCAACGTGGCGGCCGGAGACCCCGATCTGGCCCCCTTCCTGGAGGACTGTCTGGTGAAGTTCGTCCACCACGACTATGGCAACATCATCTCCATGGACCAGCTGGAAAACTTCCTCAGCCGTGACCTGCGGAAGGAATACACCTGGATGCAGGGCATCTACGCCTCAGAAAAGTGGGGCTGGGTCCACCTGGAGGTCTTTTACGACATGGGCGTCTTCCACCTGGAGGATGCG
>JAFVUT010000237.1 GCA_017502545.1 Ruminiclostridium sp. | reverse complement strand
GGTGCTGACCGCGTGACTCTGGCCTTCCTGGTGGATGCTTACGACGAGGAAGTGGTCGGCCAGGACAAGAAGGGCAACGACGACATCCGCGTGGTCATGCACTTCCACCCCGCTCTGGCACCCTTCAAGTGCGCCGTTCTGCCCCTGTCCAAGAAGCTGGCTGAGCCCGCTCTGGAGATCCAGCAGCAGCTGTCCAAGTACTTCATGGTGGACTACGACGACGCAGGCTCCATCGGCAAGCGTTATCGCCGCCAGGACGAGATCGGCACCCCCTACTGTATCACCGTGGACTTCGAGACCGTGGGCGACGCAGAGAACGCCGGCGACGGCTGTGTCACCGTCCGTGACCGTGACACCATGGAGCAGGTCCGTATGCCCATCGCTGAGCTGAAGGGCTGGCTGGAAGAGAAGATGGCATTTTAAGACTTTTGGGAAGTAAATTTTCCAAAAGCGGCGGGCGAACGCAGTTCGCCCCTACGTCCCCGGACGGCAGGATATCCCGTACCGGGACGACGGCGGGAGCAAGCCCCCGCCCAACAGGCGTGGTACTCTGCCTGTAGGGGCCGATGCCCACATCGGCCCATTCCCCAAAGGGGAAAACCCACCTCATGCAGAGGCGGAGCCCATATCCGCCCGCTGCGAAGCTTTTTGAGCGAGGCAATTGTTTATGCGTAATTCCTTTGAAAATGAACATAGACAGCAGGAAGGAAAGGCCAGCCATGGCCTTTCCTTTCGTGCTTGTATCCTTCCTCAAATTCCCCTGGTCCTGGCCTGGGGGATCCTGGACCTGACCCTCCGGTTCACCTTCCGGGGGGCGGGCATCGTGGGCATCCGCTATCTCCCCGCCTCCCTCTTTACCCTGGGGTGGCTGGTGGTCCTGGCGGGTCTGGTCTTCCTCCTGCCGGGGAAGGCCCGGTCCCTGGCCCGGTGGGTCCCCACCCTGGTCTTTGGCCTGCTGACCCTCACCCACAGCGCCTTTATGAACATCTTCCGCCGGTTCTTCTCGGTGGCCGCTCTGACCTTCTCCGGGGTGGGGGACTTCGTGGAGGTGGACTACATTCAGTTCCATCCCCTCGTCCTCCTTGCTTTCGTGGCCGCCCTGGTCCTCACCTTCCTGTCGGGACGGCTCCAGAAGAGGTTTCCCCTGCCCAGGGGGAAGAAGCCCGCCCTCCTGGGTCTGGCGGCTGTGGTGGGCGGTGCCTGCGTCATCGCCGCCGTCCACTTCCTGTGCTTCCCCAAGATGGACACCGTCATCTGGGAGAACACCGGGGAGGATGCCGCCGCTGCTGCCTATCAGGATTACACCAACTCCACCAACGCCCTGATGGTCTCCGGTCTGTACCAGTACACCGTCCGTGACCTGTGGATCTGCCTGGCCCCTGCCGGGTCCATGACCCAGGAGGAGGAACAGGCCATCGACGACTATGTGGCAGAATATGAGGCCGCCCGGACCCACAACGACTATACCGGTCTGTTGGCAGGGAAGAACCTGATCCTGGTCCAGCTGGAGGCCATCGACACCTGGATGCTGTCGGAGGACTATATGCCCAACCTGTGGAAGGTGAAGGAGGAGAGCCTGTCCTTCGCCAACCATTACACCCCGGCCTACATCACCGCCGGCACCTTCAACACCGAGTTCATCGCCAACACCGGCCTCCTGCCCGCCACCGGCGGCATCCCCACCTCCGTTTACACCCGGGACAGCTACCCCTACTCCCTGGCCAACCTCTTCGCTGGGGCAGGGTACACCTGCCGGTCCTTCCACAACAGTGAGGGGACCGTCTACGACCGGGGGACCATCCATCGGAACCTGGGCTATGAGAGCTATACCGGCGGTCAGGCCATGGAAATGGAAAACTACCAGCTGGACCGCTACCTCATCAACGGCTTTGAGGCCATGACCGAGGCCGACCCCTTCTTCTCCTTCGTCATCACCTACTCCGGCCACGGACCCTATGCCCCTGACCATCCCATCTACCTGGGCAACGCCGAGGCCGCCCAGGCGGTGGCAGGAGACACCCAGGGCAACTATGTCTACGCCGTGGCCGGTGCCATGGAGACCGACCGCTTTATCGGTGATCTCATGGCAAAGCTGGAGGAGACCGGTCTGGCGGAGGACACCGTGGTGGTCTTCTACGCCGACCACTACAACTACTACATGATGGACGATGCCCTGAACATGACCATCAAGGGCGTGGACAACATGAATATGCTCCAGCACACCGACTTCTTCATCTGGTCCGGTGACCTGGAGGCCGGACAGGTGGACAAGGTCACCTCCACCCTGGATGTGCTCCCCACCCTGGCCAACCTCTTCGGCCTGGACACCACCGGGGCCTTCCTTCCCGGCCACGACGGCCTGGGGGACCAGGGAGGCTACGTCTTCTTCAATGACGGCAGCTGGTACGACGGCCAGACCTATTGGGCCTCCAACAGCGGCGACGGGGGAGACCCGGACAAGACCGCTCAGATCAGCCGGGTCATGTCCCTGAACAACAGCCTACTGGCGGGAGATTACTACGGGCAGAAATAATGTCGTTGGACCGACCTTTTGCTGACCCTCTGCGTGGGTAGGGCCGATGAAGGCATCGGCCCCTACAAATGGGATGTGCGTGGAACCAACGCCTGTAGGGGCGGATGCCCACATCCGCCCGCTACTCAAAGGGTTTGCCCCACGTTGGTTTTCACAGACCACCCCATCACTACCACCCCCAAAGGAGAAACCCCATGCGCAAGTTACCCCGTTCCCCCTGGCTCACCGCCCTGCTTCTGCTGGGGGCAGGCCTGGTCATCAGCTTCCTGGCCCTCTCCCTCTCCGGCCAGGGGGACATCACCTGGGGCGGAGACCCCACCCTCTTTTTCTGGAACACCCTCCCCGTCCTGCTGATGATCTTCTTCCTGTGGCTGGCCCTTGGCTTTGCCAGGCTGGCCAACCTCATCACCGGCGGGGCCATCTTCCTGCTGGCGGCAGCCAACTATTTTAAGGTCCTCTACCGCAGTGAGCCTGTGGTGTGGGAGGACCTGACCCTCCTCCAGGAGGCCGGGCAGATGGCCGAGGAGTACTCCATGACCCTCACCCCCCAGATGTGGACCTTCGCCGGGGTCATCCTGGGCTGTTCCATCCTCCTCTTTTTCCTGGGAAAAGGCCGGCCCTCGGCCACCCCCCGCCTTCTGACTCTGACCGCCGTGGGTCTGGCCTGCCTGATCTTTGTGGAGGAGGTCTGCCCCAATGAGGACCGGTATGAGGCCCTGGCCGGGGACTATACCGGCTCCCAGGCCTATGCCGCCACGGGACTGGTCTACCCCTTCCTCTACAGCTATGGGGAGTACGAGCGGATCCACGCCGCCTACAATGGGCCCCTGGCCCAGTCCATCCTGGCAGAGTATACCGACGGGGTCATCCCGGAGGAGAAAAAGGTCAACCTGGTGGGCATCCAGCTGGAGGCCTTTGCCGACCTGTCGGTTTACGACATCCAGGGCATCGCCCCCAGCGTCTACGATGACTTCCACGCTTTGCTGGCCGAGAGCTATTCCGGCCGCCTGGTCACCGATGTCTTCGCCGGGGGCACCACCGAGACCGAGTGGGCCGTCCTCACCGGGGGCAACCGCCACGATGATTTCTCTGTGGAGACCAACTCCGTGGCCTGGTATCTCAAGAGCCAGGGCTACACCGCCAACGGCAGCCACCCCTGCAACGAGTGGTTCTACGACCGCCTCCATGTGAATCCCAACTTAGGGTTGGACGACTACCTCTTTACCGAGAATTACTACTACCAGTTTGTCCCCTTTGGCCAGAACGTGGCCTATGACGATGTATTCTTCCCCGACCTGGAGGCCCGTCTGGAGGACTACTTCCGGGAGCATGAGGAGCCCCTCTTCTCCTTCAACGTCACCTACCAGGGCCATGGCCCCTACAACGAGGAATTTACCTACTGGGGGAGCTCCTGGTGCACGGGAGACTACCCGGACAACGTGAGCAACGTTCTCAACCACTACCTCTACCTGGTCCGGGACACCGCCGACCGGGTCACCGGCTTCCTGGACTTCCTGGAAGGGCTGGATGAGCCGGTGGTCCTTCTCCTCTACGGGGACCACAAGCCCTGGATGGGCTACAACGGCTCCATCTATGAGGAGCTGGGGATCTCCCTGGACACCTCCACCACCGAAGGGTTCCTGAACTACTACGCCACCTGGTACGCCATCTGGGCCAACCCCGCCGCCAAGGAGGTTTTGGGCCATGAGTTCGTGGGCCAGGGCCCTGACCTGTCCCCCTGCTTCCTGATGAATGAGGTCTTCCGTCTCTGCGGCTGGGAGGGCTCTGCCTATATGCAGGCCCAGCGGGAGACGGCAGAGGCTCTGCCCGTCCTGCACACCACCGGCTGGGTGAAGGAAAAGGGGGTCTACCGGCCTGAGGCTTCGGAGGAGGGACAGGCCCTCATGGACCGCTTCCAGAACCTCTCCTGGTATGACAGAACCCATTTTGGGACGTTGCAGGATGCAGTGTCATAATTTAAGCCTCCCCTGTGAGGGGAGGTGGCTTCGGCAAAGCCGAAGTCGGAGAGGTGCGGGGTGAAAGGGTATGCTGTCGTACCGGTACGACAATTCAACTGCCGGGATAGCACCCCTCAGTCACCTGCGGTGACAGCTCCCCTATCAAGGGGAGCCTTTCCTGTCTCTGCGTGACAGCTCTTTGACACCCTTCCCATTGAATAGGAAATCCGTAAAAACAGCTGACAACACACGAAAAAAAAGTCCGTATCTATTGAGATACGGACTTTTTTGTGCTATTCTATAAGTTGTATATCTGTTTGTATTTTTCCATCCGTTCCCCCAAAGACGGGGCGGAGTTTATGCAGAAATTTTCCCGAACCGAGGCACCATCCCATGAAGTATCAGCAGTGGAATATCGCAACAAGGCCGGAAGAGCCATATAAAGCCATGCGTGAGCGAGGGGTCCCCGTCCTGGTGGCCTCCACCCTCTGCGCCCGGGGCGTGGAATCCGTGGAGGAGGCCAACGAACTGCTCTCCAGCAGCGAGAAGCAGCTTCAGGATCCCCTCCTCATGAAGGACATGGACGTGGCGGTCTCCCGCATCCGGGAGGCCCTGGCCCATGGGGAGAAGATCGCCGTCTACGGCGACTACGATGTGGACGGCATCACCGCCACCTGTCTGCTGGCCCACTACCTGCGCAGCCAGGGGGGAAACGTGATCTACTACATCCCCAACCGCCTGGATGAGGGCTACGGTGTCAACCGGGGAGCTGTGGACCATCTGGCAGAGCAGGGGGTGGACCTGGTCATCACCGTGGACTGCGGCATCACCGCTGTGCAGGAGGTGGAGTACGCCCGGGAGAAGGGCATCGACTTCATCATCACCGACCACCACGAGTGCAAGGAGGAGATCCCCAGGGCCCTGGCCGTGGTGGACCCCCACCGGAAGGACTGCCCCTATCCCTTCAAGGATCTGGCCGGTGTGGGCGTGGCCCTGAAGCTGGTCATGGCCCTGGGAGGCAGGGAGAACTACCGGACCCTCTTCCAGGAATACGCCGATCTGGCTGCCGTGGGCACCGTGGCCGACGTGATGCAGCTGCTGGGAGAAAACCGCACCATCGTCCGGGTGGGCCTGAGCCACCTGAAAAAGACCCGCCGCAGAGGGTTATACTCTCTTATGATGGAGGCGGGCACTCTGAACCGATCCATCAACTCCACCACCGTGGGCTACTGCCTGTCCCCCCGGATCAATGCCGCCGGGCGCATGGGTCAGGCCGCCATGGCTGTGGACCTTCTCTTGACCGACGACCATGCCCGGGCTGATATGCTGGCCCATGAGCTCTGTGAGCTCAACCGGGAACGGCAGGCGGTGGAGCTGGATATCTTCACCCAGTGCACCCAGCGTCTGGCGGGTAAAAAACAGGTAGACTGCCTGGTCCTGGAGGACCGGGACTGGCACCAGGGGGTGGTGGGCATTGTGGCCTCCCGCCTGAGCGAGCAGTTCGCCTGCCCCGTGTTTATGATCTGCCTCCAGGAGGACGGCAAGGGCAAGGGCTCCTGCCGGTCCTACGGCGGCTTCAACCTCTTCTGCGCCCTGGAGCGGTGCGCCGACCTGCTGGAAGGCTACGGCGGCCATGCCCTGGCGGCCGGCTTTACCATCCGGGAGGAGAACATCCCCGCCTTCCGTCAGAGGATGGAAACCATCGTGAAGGAAGACACCGGCGGGGAGAAGATGGTCTCCACCCTGAACATCGACGGGGAGATCGAGGACATTGCCGTCCTCACCGTGGAGCAGGTGGAAGCCCTCTCCATGCTGGAGCCCTACGGGGCCGGCAACCCCAAGCCGATCTTTTCCCTGTCCGGGGTCACGGTCACCTGTATGTCCGACGTGGGCGGCGGCCGCCATCTGAAGATGCGGGCCAGCCGGGACGGACGGACGGCGGACATGATCTTCTTCTCGGTCACCCGGGCCAAGTCCGGCCTGGCGGTGGGGGACAAGGCCGATGTGGCCTTCTACCCCCAGATCAATGAGTATCGGGGCTCCCGGACGGTCCAGCTCCATCTGGTGGACCTGCGTCCGGCTTACACCCCCGGGCAGCTGGAGGATTTTGCTCTCTATGAGCGGTTCCGGTCCAAGGGGACCATCACGGCGGAAGAGGCCGAAAAGATGATCCCCAGCAGGGACGAGTTCGCAGGCCTGTGGCGGTATCTGGCGGGACGAAACGGCGAGGTGGTGGACACCCCCACCCGTCTGGCCCGCAGAGTGGCCCAGGAGGCAGACCTGTGGGAGTCCTCCCTGCGGACCCTCATCTGCCTGGACGTGATGGAGGAGCTGGACCTGCTGAAGGTCACCGAGGAAGAGGGCGGTGCCCTCCGGGTGAAGCTCCAGAAGCGCCGGGGCAAGGGGAACGTCAATCTGTTTGACGCACCCCTCATTCAGCGGTTACAAAAAATCGCCCAATGATATGGTAAAAAAGACTCTCCCTCCGAGGGAGGCTGAGAGAAAGAGAGAATAGATCCCCGCAGATGCGGGGAAATCCAGAGGAAAGGGGAATCGCTATGGAAGACAAATTGGACATCCGATTCCGGGAACTGGAAGAAAAACTGAAGGGTATGGAGGAGGCGGACCTGGTAAAAGTCCGGGAGGCCTACCACTACGCCAAAAACTACCACGGGGGACAGCTCCGCAAGGATGGCTCCCCCTATATCACCCATCCTCTGGAGGTGGCCCATCTGGTGGGCGAGCTGGGTCTGGATGCGGAGTCCGTCATGGCTGCCCTGCTCCATGACACCATTGAGGACACCGATGCCACCTATGACGATGTGGCCAAACGCTTCTCCCCGGCGGTTGCCGACCTGGTGGAGGGCGTGACCAAGCTGGACAAGGTGAAGTACACCTCCATCGAGGAAAAGCAGATGGAGAACCTGCGCAAGATGCTCATGGCCATGGCCAAGGACGTCCGTGTCATGCTCATCAAGATCTGCGACCGTGTCCACAATATCCGCACCATGGAGTTCCAGTCCGAGCGGAAGCAGCGGGAGAAGTCCCTGGAGACCCTGGAGGTCTACGCCCCCATCGCCCACCGCCTGGGTATGCAGCGGATGAAGTGGGAGATGGAGGACCGCTCCC
>JAFVUT010000236.1 GCA_017502545.1 Ruminiclostridium sp. | reverse complement strand
TTCCGCAGATTTTGCGGAAGTCCATTTTTCCATCACATTTTCGCAGAAAATATATCATAGGCGAAGCCTATATCACACATCGACAGATGTATATCACAGATTTGCAAAGCAAATCTATATCATTGCGGGGTGCGTATATCCCTATGCGCACCCCGCAAAATGGGTCGGTTTTCCTCCCGGAAAAAATTTTAGAATTTTTTGAAATTTCCTCTTGACTTTTTCCGCAGGCCTGCTATAATAAGCAACGTTGTCAGGACGACAGCCCAACAGAATAGAAGATATGGAGAAGTCGCGTAGTCCGGCCGAGCGCGCACGATTGGAAATCGTGTAGGCCCCAAAAGGGTCTCGAGGGTTCAAATCCCTCCTTCTCCGCCAGAAAAAAGCACTTGCGAAAGCAAGTGTTTTTTTAATGATATCCGTTCCTGGCGGAACGGGTGATATACCTTCGGTATGATATCCCTCTTCGAGGGATGATATATGCCTGTAGCATATGAAGGAACGGATATTATATCATATTTGCCGTCGGCAAATATATCATGCGGCCAAGGCCGCATATCATATCGCCCTGCGATATATCATTACAGCAAACCCCCGGAGCTGAGACTTCTCAGCTCCGGGGGTTCTCGTTTACTCTACAATATTCTCACAGAACCGATGGAAGATGGACGCGATCTGAGCACGGGTGGCCTTATCCCTGGGGGACAGGCTGCCGTCGCCGGTGCCTCCGATGATCTCATTGCTCACCGCCCACTGCATGGGCTGGAGGGCCCAGTTGCTGATGTCCCCGGCATCCTGGTAGATCAGGATGCTGGGCAGCAGGTGGATGGTGGTGTCAAAATCCTTCTCTCCGGCATAGCGGTAGAGAATGGTTACCAGCTGCTCCCGGGTGATGTGCTTGTTGGGGCCGAAGGTGGTGTCATCGAAGCCCTTGACGATGCCGGTCTCGGCCGCCCAGCAGACAGCATCCTTGTACCAGGCATAGGACTTCACGTCATCAAAGGACAGGTCACACCCGTCGGTCCTGGGACTTCCCTCCAGCCGCCACAGGATGGTCACCAGCTGGGCCCGGGTGGTCTTGGCGTTGGGGAAGAAGTACCCGTCCTCCATACCCTCCATGAGGCCGTTTTCCAGGCAGTACTCCACAGCCTCCCAGTACCACTGGTCGGGGTCCAGATCGGTGAAGTCATCCCAGGGGTTTTCCCAATCCTCCCAGGGATTTTCAAAATCACCGGGATCGAAGAGGTCCCCGTAGTCCAGCTCAGGCAGGGTGATCTCAGGGATGTTGAGATTGATGTCGATGTCAATGTTCTGATCCTGGCAGAAGGTGGCCATGGAAGACATGGGCACCAGGGCCATCACCAGAACCAGGAACACAGCAAGCAGGCGTTTCACGATGCACTCCTCCTTTTATATACTCATATTGAAATTATAGCACAGATGGCTTTTTGCTACAATTCAGGATTTTCTTTTTTCTACATTTCCTGTAAAATGTATGCAACCAATCCCCTGTACGTCCCGTCTGTATGGAGGAAAGGAGGGATCTGCATGGACGACACCCGCATCATCGAACTGTATTGGGCCCGCTCGGAAGAGGCCATCCGGGAAACCAACGTAAAATACGGTCCCTACTGCCGCACCATCGCCTGGAACATCCTCCAGGACCGGGAGGACAGCGAGGAGTGTGTCAACAACACCTGGCTCCGGGCCTGGAACGCCATGCCCCCAGGAAGCCCGGCATAAGGAGGTACACCGCCATGAAGAAGACAACATTCCTCAAGGCCCTTGCCCTCTGCCTGACAGCCCCCCTCTTCCTCTCCGCCTGCCAGTCCCACAACTGTGAGGAGCCGGAGATCTACCAACCCTACGACCTGGCCGCCCAGGGGGATACGGTCTATTTCAACGCTTACGACAAGCTCTGGTGCCATCAGCCCGGAGACCGGGAACCCACCGAGCTGGCCCAGTTCCGGGGGGCCTTCTCCCAGACCCCCCACGGCCTGTACTGCTTTGAGGAGTACTGCCAGGATGAAAATGCCCCCGATGTCTACCAGCTCTCCGGAACCGAGCTCATCCCCGTGGCCAATCTCCGGGAGGGTACGGAACGCATCACCATTCTGGACGTAGTGGATGGCACCCTCTACTGGTCCGGGGGACACAGCGCCTTCCGGACCGACTGCGCCACCGGAGAGACTTCCACCATCTTCTCCCTCCCGGACATCCAGCAGCCCCAGCGAATGGCCGACGGAAAGATCTGGTTCACCGGCAAGGGCGGCATCTTCCAGTATTACGACATGGAGACAGAGGAGATCGTCACCTGGTGCAATTCCTTCTGGTCCTACAAGGCAGAGCCCTATACTATATTTTATTATGACGACTTCATCCTCTGCTACTGCATCCAGTACGAGCCCAATGAGGAAGGGACCCACAACGTGAAGGGCTACTGCTACTACAGGCTGGACTACGGCAGCAGCGAGCCGGTCTACCTGGCCGAGTACGACTGGTACTCCTACCGGCCCTGGCTCCTGGAGGACACCCTATACT
>JAFVUT010000235.1 GCA_017502545.1 Ruminiclostridium sp. | reverse complement strand
TGCCAGATGCTTTCTAATGCAGGAACCAACGTGGTATCTCCATTATTGGCTACCACATCCGCCATGCCCGAATATAAGTACATGGCGCGTACGGAATGGCCTTCGGCTGTGCGCTGTTCGCGGACACCGCCGCATGGCGGCTGGCACTGCACTGGATATGGTCCGCCGACATCTCACCGGAAAACTGTAAACGCAAAAAGGTCGTGCTGAAATGTGCAGCACGACCTTTTTTATCTGGATAGGGGATGGATGAGCTCTCCCTCTGGGAGAGCTGTCATCGAAGATGACTGAGAGGGCGAGCCAGAGGGGGAGGGCTTATCTAACGGACAGGGTGGAGCAGAGCCTGCCGAGACGTTCGCCCTCTCCGTCACGGCTTCGCCGTGCCACCTCTCCCAAAGGGAGAGGTTAAGCTGCATCCCAAAAGTCTTTCTCTTAGTTGAAGGGACTTCCGCCGTGGAACTCCTTGCTCATCAGATATTTATAAGCGATGAGACCGTTCTCATCCAACTCGTGGTGGATGGTGTAGTCTGCCGAGACGTACATCTCTGCTTCGTCCACCGGTTCGGCACACATGAGCTTCTGCCACTGGTCCTTGGCCACGGAGGTGTTGTTGGGACCGTAGAAGTTCTCCTCGTCCACCATGAACCAGGCCTCTACCAGGGGGTTCTCGCTCTGCTCGAAGGGGAAGTTTTCGGGGTCGCTCATGTCCATGCGGCACAGATAGAACAGCCCGTCGGCCTCCTGGGTAAAGTACAGCCAGTGGCCGTCCAGGACGGGGTTAAAGGACGGCTCCTCGGTGAGGTTGAACTCGGTGCCGTAGGTGGTGTTGTAGAGGTGGAGGGACTCGTCATCGGCATCGTCCTGGAAGACCATCCAGTCCGAGCAGATGAAGTAGGGGTAGTAGATCTCCCTGTCCACCACGGTCTTCAGATCCTTGCCCTCCAGGTCGGTGGAGACCAGGCAGTAGTCCTCGTCGGTGAAGTATAGCCGGTCCTGGTGGATCAGCAGGTAGTCGCAGGCCCCCTGATAGAGGGTCTCCTTGCCGGTGCCGTCCAGCTTGATGCGGCAGATGGATTCCAGGTTCATGGTGTAGTACAGGTAGTCCCCGTGTTTGGTCAGGTAGTTGGCCTGCCCGCTCTCGTCCAGAAGGGTGGTCTCTTCAAATTCGGGGAAGTCCCCCTTCATGTAGATGGGGGTAGCGCCCAGGCTGCCGTTGTCGGAGACCGTGTGGGTCAGGCCGTAGAGGACGTCGTCCTCAATGTAGTACCAGCCAAAGGCCATGAAATTGCTCAAGGCGCAGGTCTCTTCGGCGGTGAAGTTGGGGTCATAGGTGGCCAGAGGGTTCTTGCCCAGGGCTTCGGGCATCTCCTCCTGGTTCACCAGGGTGAAGAAAGAGCCCTCCGCCAGAGTGACGGTGAGGGTGCCGTCGGCGAGGGAGGCGGTGAGGGTTTCCCCCATCATGTCCAGGTCATAGCCGGTCTCGGTCTCGCTGTAGGTGCCGGAGAGAGGTTCTTCAAAAAGGATGCCGGTGTAGGTCATGTCATCCTTGAAGGCCAGGGTCAGCACAGCGTCACCGGGTCCGAAGATGGAAGTCATGTCCTCGTTGGTAAATTCAGTTCCCTCCATGACCATGGAGTCCGCCACCCAGTAGCCCATGGTGAGGGCGTTGCCGGGGACAGAGGTCTCGCTGCCGCCGCCGCAGGCACCCAGGCCTAAGGTCATGGTCAGAGCCAGAAGCAGGGCCAATATCTTCTTCATAATCAATTCCTCCCTTTTCTATGGTTGTGTATACAACCATCATACCGGGGAAAGGGGGAGAGGGAAGTAGCCCAAAGGGGTAATTTCAAGGGAACTGGGGTAATCTTTGCGAAAAAACGGGACCCGTGATGGGTCCCGTAAACGGTTATACGCGGTAGATGTAGTTTTCTTTCCGGGGCTTGGCCTCGGGCAGGTTCCCGGCGCGATAGCCCAGGATACAGTTGCCGATGCCCACATAGTCGCCCTCAATGCCCCAGGCCTTCAGCATGGCCTGGCCTTCTTCCGAGGCAAAGACCTCCCTGGCCCGGTGGATCCAGCAGGAGTCCACCCCCACGGCGTAGGCGGCATTCATGAGGTTGCCCATGACCAGGCAGCCGTCTTCAAACCAGGTGAAGTGGCTCCGGTCGGCCAGGACCACCACCACGGTGGGGGCACCATAGAAGGGGTCCATGTCTGCCCCCATGACGGCGGCATTCATTCTGGAGAGCCTGGCGATGGTCTCCTTGTCCTGGATGGCCACCATGATGGCGGCCTGACGGCCCATGCCGCTGGGGGCATAGGTGCCGGCCTCCAGGATGGCCCGGAGCTGCTCTTCGGAGATCTGCTCCTCCCGATAGGCCCGGACAGACCGTCTCTCTTTTAAGCTACGGATGACTTCATTCATACTGATCAGCCTCGCAGAGTTTCGCCCCTCGGGGCGAAAGAAAATCAAATCATTTTTTCGGTGGCTTTGCCGCCGAAAAAATTCTTCTCAGCCCGAGAGTGCCTGCCTTTGGCAGGCGCGGGTCGGGCTGCAAATCACTTTTGGGATGTGTAACGGTTCTGTAGGCAGAGCAACACCCTCGTCAACGAGTGGGTCGAACGAAGACGGGCTGGAAGACACATCCCAAAAGTCTGTCTTTTACCAGATACACTTAACCTCACAGGTAAAGGTCTGCTCGCCCACCTCGGCGGTGATCATGGCGGAGCCCTTGGCCACAGCGGTGACGGTGCCGTCCTCGGCTACGGTGGCCACGTCGGTCTTGTTGGAGGACCACTTCACAGTGCCTTCCACGCCGGTGACCTGGAGCTGTCTGGTCTTGCCCTGGCCGTCCAGGGTCACGGTGGAGGCGTTCAGGCCGGGCGCGGCTTCGCCCTCGGCGGTCTCACCCTCGGCGGGCTGAGCGGGGGCATCCTCCCAGGCACAGTTCACCACGCACTGGGCGGACTGGCCGTTCTCCAGGGTGGCGGTGATGGTAGCCAGGCCCTTGGCCACGGCGGTGACGGTGCCCTTGTCGTCCACGGTGGCGATGGCCTCGTCGCTGGTGGACCAGGTGATGGGTGCGCTGGTGCCCTCGGGGGCGAAGATGGGGGCCAGGGGCACGGTGGCACCTGCCTGGGCAAAGGTGACCTCGGTCTGGTCCAGGGTGATGGATTCGGCATCGGCAGCCTGGCTGCTGAACAGACCATCAGAGAAGGCGGGGACCAGGGTCTTGGCCACGATAAAGCCTGCGGCCACGATGAGGATCAGGGACAGGATCACGGGCAGGATGGACTTCTTTTTCTTTTTGGGCTGCTTCTTGGGTGCGGGCTCCTCCTTGGTCTCGGGGATGGGAGCGGCCACGGGGGTCTCAGCCTGGGCATCCAGGGTCTGGATCTCCTCTACGGGCAGGACCTGGGTAGGAGCCTCGTCCACGATGGATGCCTCTGCAACGGCTTCGGCAACTTCCTCGGTGGGGATCACGATGGTGGGCTCCTCCACAGCGGGGGCTTCGGGCTCGGCGGCAGGGATCTCCTCTGCGGGTGCGGCAGAGACTTCGGGCTCTGCCTGGACCTGGGGCTCTGCCTCCACAGCCACCTCCACCACGGGTGCGGCGGGAGCCTCGGGAACCGCTTCCACGGCGGGCATCTCGGGGGCCAGGCGGGCGCCGCCCTCGGCGGGGACCTGTGCGGCCACAGCCTGGACGGGCTTTTTCAGCTGGCTGGCTGCCACTGCGGGAACGGGGCTGTCGGCCAGCAGGTCGCGGATCTCACTCAGGAGGGCATCCAGGTCCTCGTCGGTCTCCACAGGCTTCTCTGCGGGGACGGGCTCTGCCTGGACGGTGACAGGGGGCTGGGGCTGGACGGTCTCGGCCAGAACAGGCTCGGAGGCCACCTCCACCACGGGTGCGTTGGGGGTGATCTCCAGCTGGCGCAGGTCGTCCCAGGGACCGGGCTCTGGGGGGGCAGCGGGTGCCTCGGCAGGGGTCTCGGGTGCTTCTGCAGGGGGCGCCTCCACAGCAGGGGCGGGCTCTGCTGCCACGGGGACCTCCTGGAGGACCACAGCCTCGGGAGATTCTGCGGGGACTTCTGCCAGCTCGAAGGTCTCCTGGGTGGGGGCCTCGTAAGCATCGGCGGCATCGAAGATGGGGTCGGGCTGGCCGGCGGCGATGGCGGCCTCACGGGCCAGACGGTCCCGTTCCCGCTTGCGTTCGGCGGCACGGGCCTCACGCTCGGCCTTGAACGCCTTCTTTTCCTCCTCGGTCATCTCGCTGGTCTTCTTGCGGGTGGGCTTGGAGAAGAAGAGGGACTCCTTCTTCTTGGGAGCGGATTTGGCGGGAGCTTCCTCTTCAAAGTCCCGGACAGGAGCCTCTCGTCGGGCAGGGGCCTCCTTGCGGGGGGCAGAGTCGGCGGGACGCTTTTTCTTCTTTTCGGGCTCTGCGCCGAAGATGCCCCCCAGCTTCTGCTGGCGCTGCTTCTTGCGCTCGGCCATGCGGCGCTCTTCCTCCTGACGGCCTACGTCGCAGAAGGGGCAGTACTTATAGGTCACAGAATAGTACTCACCACAGTGGGGGCACTGCACCGTCTGACTTCTCAGGGTGATCTGTTTGGTTTCCATTTGGTTTCCTCCTTCCGGGCTGTGATCAGCCCACAGAAAACAGGTCTATCGTTACATTTAGGACATGATACTCCATAATAATTCAATGTATTGTACCACAATGAGCCTGTCACCGTCAACTAGGCAGTTGGCAAAAGGTAACGGCAGGAGACACCTTTTTGTGGAAAAAACCAAAGCACGGGGCGAAGTTCCCGAAAGAGTCAGGAAAAAAGCCGGGGATTTGTCTAAAATTTCATCGGTTTTCCATTGACAAAACACCCGTCCATCCGCTATTCTAGGAACAGCATAATTTTATATGTATGCACGATGAAGGGAATAAGTTTTTGAAGCCTCCTTTTCAGAGAGCAGCCGGTTGGTGTAAGGCTGCAGGGAGCCGAAAACGTCTCACCCCGGGGTGCCAGCTGTTTGAGTGGGCGCAGATCGAGCGCCAATAAGAGTGGTACCGCGGAGAATTTTCTGTCTTCGTCTCTTTGGATTTTTGGAACATCCAAACAGACGGGGATTTTTTGTTATTTGGACGATTTTCCGCCGGTTTTGTTTGATAATTGGAAAGGACGACTAGCCTATGAAGAATTACACCAAGTACCGTCCCGGGTACTATATGCCCCCGGAGACCTGCATGGATTGGGTCAAGAAGGAGCGCATCACCCAGGCTCCCGACTGGTGCAGCGTGGACCTGCGCGACGGCAACCAGGCCCTCATCACCCCCATGAGCCTGGAGGAGAAGCTCTCCTTCTACCAGTTCCTCCTGGACCTGGGTTTTAAGGAGATCGAGGTGGGCTTCCCCGCCGCCTCCGAGACCGAGTATGAGTTCCTGCGCACCATCATCGAGGAGAACATGATCCCAGACGATGTGTGGATCCAGGTCCTCACCCAGTCCCGCCCCCACATCATCAAAAAGACCTTTGACTCCATCAAGGGAGCCAAGAACGTCATCGTTCACCTGTATAACTCCACCTCCTTCGCCCAGCGGCAGCAGGTCTTCCGCCTGCCCGAGGACGAGATCGTGAAGATCGCCGAGGAAGGTGCCCGTGCCTTCAACGAGTACGCCGAGAAGATGCCCGAGACCAACTTCCGCTTTGAGTACTCCCCCGAGAGCTTCACCGGTACCGAGATCGAGTTCGCCGAGCGGATCTGCAACGCCGTCATCGACATCTGGAAGCCCCGTCCCGAGCGGAAGGTCATCATCAATCTGCCCGCCACCGTAGAGATGTCCATGCCCCACGTGTACGCCCAGCAGATCGAGTACATGAGCAAGCACCTCCATGACCGTGAAAATGTGATCATCTCCATCCACCCCCACAACGACCGGGGCACCGGCGTGGCTGCCGGTGAGCTGGCCCTGCTGGCCGGCGGCGACCGCATCGAGGGTACCCTCTTCGGCAACGGTGAGCGCACCGGCAACGTGGACATCGTCACCATGGCCATGAATATGTTCACCCACGGCGTGGACCCCCAGCTGGACTTCTCCAACATGCCCCACATCGTGGAGTTCTATGAGAAGCTCACCGGCATGCACGTGGGCTACCGCCAGCCCTACTCCGGCCACCTGGTCTTCGCTGCCTTCTCCGGCTCCCATCAGGACGCCATCTCCAAGGGCCTGAAGTTCCGGGAGGAGCAGGACGAGGACTTCTGGACTGTTCCCTACCTGCCCCTGGACCCCCACGATGTCAACCGTGAGTACGAGGCCGACGTCATCCGCATCAACAGCCAGTCCGGCAAGGGCGGCATCTCCTACATCCTGGAGCACAACTTCGGCTACGAGCTGCCCAAGGAAATGGCCCAGGAGGTGGGCTACTTCATCAAGGACATCTCCGACCACGCCCACAAGGAGCTCACCCCCCAGGACATCCTGCTGGCCTTCACCCACGAATACCAGAACAAGGACCTGCCCATCGCCATCCAGGATATCTCCTGGATCCGCGAGAAGGGCACCACCGTGGCAGACGTCACCCTGGCCATCAACAACGAGGTCTACTACCTCTCCGCCCGGGGCAACGGCCCTCTGGACGCTGTGTCCAACGTGCTGAAGCTGGCCAGCCCCAACATCAACTACCAGTTCGTGGACTACGAGGAACACGCTCTGCAGACCGACTCCGACTCTCTGGCTTCCGCTTACGTCGTCATTGCCGACGACCAGGGCAAGCACTACTGGGGCGTCGGCGTGGACAGCGACATCACCATGGCTTCGGTCTACGCACTGGTCACCGCCATCAACCGCGAGAACAAGGACAAGCAGTTTATCCCTACTGTTGACTAAAGAAATCAGGCTCCCCTTGATAGGGGAGCTGGCAGCCGCAGGCTGACTGAGGGGTGCTATCCAAGCAGTATAATTGTCGTACCGGTACGACAGCATACCCTTTGCCCCCACACCCCTCCGCCCCTTCGGGGCACCTCCCCTCTAAAGGGGAGGCTTTGAAAAACCACACACCAAATTTGAGGAGGTTTTCCCTATGGGAATGACAATGACGCAGAAGATCCTGGCTGCCCACGCTGGTCTGCCTGAGGTCAAGGCCGGTCAGCTGATCCGTGCCAAGCTGGACATGGTCCTGGGTAACGACATCACCTCTCCCGTGGCCATCCGGGAGTTTGAGAAGGAAGGCTTTACCGGCGTCTTCGATAAGAGCAAGATCTCCATGGTCATGGACCATTTCACCCCCAACAAGGACATCAAGGCCGCTGAGCAGTGCCTCCAGTGCCGCACCTTCGCCAAGCGCTTCGACATCGACAACTTCTACGATGTGGGCCAGATGGGTGTGGAGCACGCCCTGCTGCCCGAAAAGGGCATCGTGGCCGCCGGTGACTGCATCATCGGCGCCGACTCCCACACCTGCACCTACGGCGCTCTGGGCGCCTTCTCCACCGGCGTGGGCTCCACCGACATGGCAGCCGGCATGGCCACCGGCGAGACCTGGTTCAAGGTCCCCGAGGCCATCAAGGTCCACCTGACCGGCAAGCTCCAGCCCCGTGTCAGCGGCAAGGACGTGATCCTCCACCTGATCGGCATGATCGGCGTGGACGGCGCTCTGTACCAGAGCCTGGAGTACTGCGGCGAGGGCGTTGCCTCCCTGTCCATGGACGACCGCCTGTGCATCGCCAACATGGCCATCGAGGCCGGTGCCAAGAACGGCATCTTCCCCGTGGACGAGACCACCATCGCCTACATGGAGGGCCGGGTCAACCGTCCCTGGACCGCCTACGAGGCAGACCCCGACGCAGAGTACGTCCGCACCATCGAGATCAACCTCAGCGAGATCGAGCCCACCGTCTCCTACCCCCACCTGCCCGAGAACGCCCGTCCCATCTCCCAGGTGGAGGATATCACCATCGACCAGGTCATCATCGGCTCCTGCACCAACGGCCGTCTGGAGGACATGGCCATCGCCGCTGAGATCCTCAAGGGCAAGAAGGTTGCAGACCACGTCCGCTGCATCGTCATCCCCGCCACCCAGCAGGTCTTCCAGGACTGCATCGACCTGGGCTACATGACCACCTTCATCCAGTCCGGCTGTGCCGTGTCCACCCCCACCTGCGGCCCCTGCCTGGGCGGTCACATGGGCGTTATGGCCAACGGCGAAAAGTGCGTGGCCACCACCAACCGCAACTTCGTGGGCCGTATGGGCGGCATCACCTCTGAGATTTATCTCGCAAGCCCTGCTGTTGCAGCCGCTTCTGCTATCGCTGGCAAGATCGCCGATCCCCGGGAAGTTTGACATTTGGAATGAGCAAGTAACTTGCCCTCCGCTCGTGACCATTGTGAACGGGGGAGGCAAGCTGCCTATAGAGAGTGGGCTCATTCCAAATGTGGAGGGCTGCACTCCGTTCAGCGCACGATCGGGGCAGAGCCCCGATCGCACGTTCTCTTCGTGAGAAGTGTTTTTTGCCCGGCGCATGTCCGTGCAAAAAACCGACTAGATCAGCTTTCGCCGACTGCGGTCGGCGAAACTCTGCGAGGCTTTTTACAGCCTCTGAATTGGAGGATAACCAAATCATGAACGCAAAAGGTTTTGTACATAAGTATGGCGATAACGTGGACACCGACGTTATCATCCCCGCACGCTACCTGAACATCGCCGACAAGAAGGAACTGGCCACCCACTGCATGGAAGACATCGACGACAACTTTGTCAACGTGGTCAAGTCCGGCGACGTGATGGTGGGCGGCTTCAACTTCGGCTGCGGCTCCTCCCGTGAGCACGCACCCATGGTCATCAAGGAGTCCGGCATCTCCTGCGTCATCGCAAAGACCTTCGCCCGCATCTTCTACCGCAACGCCATCAACATCGGCCTGGCCATCATGGAGTGCCCCGAGGCCAGCGAGAAGATCGAGGCCGGCGACGAGGTGGCCGTGGACTTCGACACCGGTGTCATCACCAACGTCACCAAGGGTGAGACCTACCAGTCCCTGCCCTTCCCCGCCTTCATCAAGGAGATCATCCAGGCCGGCGGTCTGATGGCTTCCATCAAGGAAAACCAGTAAGGGAGGGCACCGGCATGAATTACAATATCGCTGTGATCCCCGGCGACGGCATCGGTCCCGACATCGTGGAGCAGGCCGTGAAGGTCATGCACAAGGTGGGCGACAAGTTCGGCCACACCTTCACCACCAAGACCGTCCTGGCCGGCGGCGCTGCCATCGATGCCACCGGCGGCTGCCTGCCCCAGGAGACCATCGACGTCTGCAAGGCCTCCGATGCCGTCCTGCTGGGCGCTGTGGGCGGCCCCAAGTGGGATAACCTCCCCGGCGGTGAGCGCCCTGAGCGGGCGCTGCTGGGCATCCGCAAGGAGCTGGGCCTCTTCGCCAACATCCGTCCCGCCGTCATCTTCGAGGAGCTGGCCGATGCCTCTCCCCTGAAGGCCGAGATCCTCTCCGGCGGCCTGGACATCGTGGTGGTCCGTGAGCTCACCGGCGGCATCTACTTCGGCGAGCGGGGCACCAGGGAGACCGACATGGGTCCCGCCGCCTACGACGTGGAGATGTACTCCGAGGGTGAGGTCCGCCGCATCGCCAAGGTGGCCTTCGACATGGCCATGAAGCGCAACAAGAAGGTCACCAGCGTGGACAAGGCCAACGTGCTGGACTCCTCCCGCCTGTGGCGCAGAGTGGTGGAAGAGGTCTCTAAGGACTATCCCGAGGTCACCCTGAACCACATGTACGTGGACAACGCCGCCATGCAGCTGGTCCGCAACCCCCGTCAGTTCGACGTGATCGTCACCAGCAACATCTTTGGCGACATCCTGTCCGACGAGGCCAGCCAGATCACCGGCTCCATCGGTATGCTCCCCTCCGCCTCCCTGGCAGAAGGCAACTTTGGCATGTATGAGCCCATCCACGGCTCTGCCCCCGACATTGCCGGTCAGGACAAGGCCAACCCCACCGCCACCATCCTGTCCATCGGCATGATGCTGCGCTACACCTTCGGCCTGGGCGCCGAGGCGGACGCCATCGATGCCGCTGTGAAGGCTGTTCTGGCCAAGGGTTACCGGACCCCCGACCTGTACACCGGCGAGGGTACCCTGGTGGGCACCGCTGAGATGGGCCGACTGATTTCCGAGGAAATTTAAGCCCAGTTTCACCGGGCTTAAATTTCAGAGGGTTTGCAGCCTGCTGCGCGCGCCCCGTGGGCACACTGGCAGGCTGAGTAGTATTTTTTCCGATGCGCAGGTCACCGGAAAAAATGATCCAACTTTCTTTGCTGTCTGCGGACAGCAAACTCTGCGAGGCTTTGAAAGAAACGGCACGGAATGTGCCGTTTCTTTTTGTGGGAAAAGGCTTGTGTAATCACGCCAAAAGAGGTATGATAGTATTTCAAAAAATTTCTGTCCAGAGACAGGAAAAGAGTCTATTTCCTCTTTACTTTATTACGGTAGAGTGATAAAATATCTCGTATCCAAAGGCAGCACAGAAAGGGGTAACCACCCATGGAATTTGACTGGAACATCCTTCGCAGCGGAGAGCAGACCATCTACCGCCTGCGTGGTTTATATGAAAAGTACGGCTACCGCCGGTTCAAGATGAGCAAGTTCGAGGAGTACGACCTGTACGTCCGCAACAAGGACTTCCTCATCAGCGACCGGATGATCACCTTCACCGATGCCCGGGGGGTCCTCATGGCCCTGAAGCCCGACGTGACCATCTCCATCGTGAAGAACACCCGGGAGCAGGAACCCGGCCCCCGTAAGGTCTATTACAATGAGAATGTCTACCGCACCAGCCAGGGTGACGGCACCTTCCAGGAGATCATGCAGACCGGCCTGGAGTGCATCGGTGAGGTGGACCTGTACCACATCTACGAAGTGATGGCTCTGGCTGTCCAGAGCCTCCGGGCCATCAGCGAGGACTACGTTCTGGACGTGTCCCACATGGGTCTGGTCTCCGGCTTCATGGAGGCCGCCGGGGTGGCCGAGGCCGACTATCCTGTGATCCTGGAGGCAGTCCGGGAAAAGAACGCCGCCGCCCTCCGGGCCTTCTGCCAGGAGAAGGGTATGAGCCCCACCGTCACCGGCTTGCTGGAGAAGTTGGTGACCACCTACGGCACCATGGAAACCGTTCTGGCCGAGCTGGCCCCCCTGTGCCTGGGGGGCATCAAGACCCGTCAGGCCTGGGAAGAGCTGAACGCCATCTGCACCCTGCTCCGTGCCAACGGCCTGGGAGACAAGGTCTACCTGGACTTCTCCGTAGAGGGCGGCATG
>JAFVUT010000234.1 GCA_017502545.1 Ruminiclostridium sp. | reverse complement strand
GGTGACCAGCTGAACGTCTCCCGAATAGAGCGCCAGAAGGTCTATCTGGCGAGCTTTTTGGAGCTTCTCAAGGAGAAACAGGAGGCAAGCCCCCGCTTTGCCCTGCGACTCTATGAGGACATTTCCCCTTACATGGTCACCGACTGCTCTGCTACGGTCTTCGGCGGATTCCTGGACCTGTACAGCAGCTATGACCTGGTGGAAATCGTGACTCCGGAGGGCAAAAACGTCCGGGGAGAAGAGTATATGGAATTCTACCTGGACGAGGAAGCCCTGGATGAAATGACCATCCGACTTCTTTACGCACCCAAAACATAAGAAAAACCTCGGTCTTTGCGGACCGAGGTTTTTCTTATGGGTCAGGAGAATACACCGCCTGGACCACCCATCGGGTGGTGTGGCCCCGACCGGTGCAGGTGGAGAGGGTGAGGATGTGTTCGTCCGGTTCGGGAATGATGCCGGTGTCCAGCCAGGCCTGGGCCAGGCACTCATCGATGTAGGCCTGTCTGGCGGCCTGATCCTGGAACTCCAGGGAGTAGGTGTTCATGGACCCGGTCTCGTAGTAGGCAAAAACGTCGTACTGACGAGGGCCCTTTTCGTCCACCAGGTACAGAATGGGGTGGGCCTGCCAGAAGCCGTCGTTCTTATACTGATGAAGCAGACCGAACATGGACTGGTTGTTCATTTTGTGGCCGTAGATGACCGAGTTGAAATCGGTGAGGGGACGGTTGTTCCGATAGTCCAGGAAGATGGCCCCCACGGAGTTTCGGGTTCCGTCCCAGGTGCGGTTCAGGTAGTAGCTGTTGTCATCAGCCTGAAGGAGGGGGTAGGAAATGTCGGTCTCCGGAATCATGATCCAGCCTGCCACATCGGGATTGACTGTCTGAAGGGCGGCCAGGTCGATCTGGGACAGAGCCTCCTCGTAGGGAGACAGAGGCTCGGTGGTTTCTTCGGCAGGGGGGAGATCCACGTGAGCCAAGGTACTGGCCTCGTCGTAGTTCTGCTGGCCGTTTCGGTAGTCCAGCTGCTTCTGGAGGAGAAGCCCGCCGCTGGCCAGGAAGACCAGGATCAGAAAGACCAGGAGGCATTTGATCAGTGTTTTGTGTTTCATGGGAAGACCTCCCGGGGTGTCGTGGTTTCATGTCGCCTTTATTGTATGTCACCCGCCCGGGAAAGTCAATCCGGGCAGACAGGAAGGGGGCGCACATAGAAAAGGCTTTGCTGAAAGACGCTTTTATTTTTGTGGAAAAAGCGATGTTTTTGTCAGGGATTGTTGATTTGTTGTGGAGTATGGAATATAATATATTCTGTATAATTATGACGAATGGAGAAGCATCTATGGGACAGGCGAACAAAACAATCTTGATCATATTGTTGGACTGCCTGGCCATGGCTTTTGTTGGCGGACTGGCGCTGCTGACCAGATTCGAATACTCCTTCGATGCTATCCCCCGTGAACATATTGAAACTTGGTTCCGGTTCATGGTTCTTCAAATAGTGATTACCGTGATTCTGTTTTGGTGGCGCAAGATGTATCACTTTGTCTGGCGGTCGGTCAGCATCCATGACGTGGCGGCTATGGCGTTGCATGTCTTTGCGGCGTTTGGCATTTCCTGTGTAGCCGGTTTGCTGTTCGGATTGCGTTTGCCTGTCAGCGTGTACTTTATTATGCTCATCTGTCTGCTGGCCTTGCAGGTAGGTATGCGGTGCTTCCTGCGTTTCTATATTGTCTTCGCCAATAAGGCAGGCCGTAGCCAGGGGCGGGAGCGGATCATGGTCATCGGCGGCGGTGAGGCTGGTCGTACTCTGATCCAGGAGATGCACGGCAGCAGCAAAGTGGACGGCACTATCTGCTGCATCATCGACGATAACCCCCAGAAGTGGGGGAAGAAGCTCAACGGTGTTCCCATCGTAGGTGGCCGAAACAAGATCATCGAAACTGCGGCCAAACTGGATATCACTAAAATTTTCTTTGCCATCCCCACGGCCACAGCGGCTCAGAAGCGGGAGATCCTGGATATCTGCAAGATGACCAAGTGCCAGGTGCTGGCCCTGCCTGGCATCTACCAGCTGGTGAACGGTGAGGTCAGTATTGCGGCTATGAAGAGTGTCCAGGTGGAAGACCTCCTGGGACGTGAGCCGGTGAAGCTGAACATCCAGACTCTGGATGCTTTCCTGCGGGACCGGATCATCCTGGTCACCGGCGGCGGCGGATCCATCGGCAGCGAACTGTGCAAGCAGATCGCACAGTACAGTCCCAAGCAGCTGGTGGTCATGGACAGCTATGAGAACAACGTCTACGATCTTCAGCAGGAGCTGAAGCGGGAATACGGTGCCGATCTGGACCTGGTGGTGGAGATCGCCTCCATCCGGGACAAGCAGCGGACCTATCAGCTGGTGGAACAGTACCGGCCGGATATCATCTTCCATGCGGCGGCCCATAAGCATGTGCCCCTCATGGAGGCTTGCCCCTCCGAGGCCATTAAGAACAATGTCTTCGGCACCTATCACGTGGTCCGCGCTGCAGAAAAATTTGGGGTCAGCAAGTTTGTGATGATTTCTACCGACAAGGCGGTCAACCCCACCAATCTCATGGGTGCCACCAAACGGTTCTGCGAGATGATCCTCCAGAGTCGGACCGGGAGCCAGACTGAATTCTGTGCCGTTCGCTTTGGCAATGTGCTGGGCAGCAATGGCTCTGTAGTGCCCCTGTTCAAGCGGCAGATCGAGGCCGGCGGCCCTGTTACCATTACCGATAAGCGGATCATCCGCTACTTTATGACCATCCCCGAGGCGGTCCAGCTGGTGCTGGAGGCCGGTGCTATGGCCAAGCAGAGCCAGGTCTTCGTTCTGGACATGGGTGAGCCGGTGCGGATTTTGGATTTGGCGGAGAACATGATCCGCCTGTCCGGCCTGGAACCCTACGTGGACATTGAGATCAAGGAGATCGGTCTTCGCCCCGGCGAAAAGCTCTACGAGGAACTGCTTATGAACAGCAAGTACCTCATTGCGACCGATAACGAAAAGATATTCATTGAGGATCAGAGTAACCTGAACCCCGATGACATCATGGCCGGCCTCATCCGCCTGGATGTGGCGGTCACAGAGGGCGGGACCAACGAGGAGATCCTGACCCTCATGAAGGAACTGGTGCCCACCTACCACGCACCGGAAGAAGTGAACAGGATGGTGCATGCATGAAACGAGGGGGAACCATCCTTTTGTGCCTGCTGGCCCTCCTGTGCACGGCTTTTATTTGGAGCAACTCCGCCAAGCCTGCGGTGGAGTCGGCTGGGCAGAGCCTGCAGATTTTGGAGCAGATCCAGGGGTTCCTGCTGTCTCTGGGGTTTGACCAGGAGATTTTGCATACCCTGGTCCGAAAGGCGGCCCATGTGGCAGAGTTCGCCCTGCTGGCCTGCCTGTGGACCGGATTTGCGGGGCGGCAGTGGAGCCATGACCGAAAGTTTGCATGGCTTCTGTCCTTTGCCCTGTGCCTGATGACTGCGGTCATCGACGAGACCATCCAGCTGGGCTTTGAGGGCCGTGCGGGGATGATCCAGGACCTTTGGGTGGATCTGAGCGGTGTAGTCATCGGCATGGTGTTTGCCGGGTTGCTCTTTGCCTGGAAAAAGAGAAGATGAAAAAGAAAGGGGCGAGTAAAATGCAGAACAAGCGGATCCCTCTGGCCACTCCTACCATGCACGAGGGGGAGATGGGCTACATCAAGGAGGCGTTTGATAAAAACTGGATCGCCCCTCTGGGTTTCAACTGCGATGGATTTGAGCAGGAGATGGTGGACTATTTGGGAGGAGAAAGCCCGGTCCATGCTCTGGCTCTTTCTTCGGGTACGGCGGCCCTTCATCTGGCCATCAAGCTAGCGGGAGTTAAACCCGGTGACGTGGTCCTCTGCTCGGACATGACCTTCGTGGCCAGTGTGAACCCCATCGTCTATGAGGGGGCAACCCCTGTCTTTATTGACTCCGAGCGGGAAACCTGGAACATGGACCCGGTGGCCCTGGAAAAAGCCTTTGCCAAGTATCCCCAGGCCAAAGCTGTTTTGCTGGTTCACCTGTACGGAACCCCGGCGAAAATGGATGAGATCGAGGAGATCTGCCAGAAGCATGAGGCCGTTCTGATTGAAGATGCGGCTGAGGCGCTGGCAGCAACGTATAAAGGAAAGCAGTGCGGGACCTTCGGCCAATATAGTGCCCTGAGTTTCAATGGGAATAAACTCATTACCACCTCCGGCGGCGGGATGCTCCTGACAAAAGAAGCAGAGGCCCGCTCGAAGGCGCTGTTCTGGGCAACCCAGGCCAAAGAGCCTGTGTTGTGGTACGAGCACAAAGAGGTGGGCTACAACTACCGAATGTCCAATGTAGTGGCCGGGATCGGCCGAGGACAGCTTCTCCACGTGGAGGAACACAAGGAGAAGAAGCGGGCCATCTATCAGCGATATGCGGAAGGCTTGGTGGGTTGTCCCGGTGAGATGAACCCCTATCTGCCGGAAACCGATCCCAACTTCTGGCTGTCCTGCTTCCTGCTGGACGAGGATTGCGGGGTAACCCCCATGGAGATCATTGACCGGTTGAACGAGGCCAATATAGAGGCCCGTCCCATCTGGAACCCCATGAACAAGCAGGAAGCCTTTGCCGGCTGTGATTATGTGACGACGGGGGATGTCTCCGTTGGTGACGATATTTTTGCCCGGGGCCTGTGCCTGCCCAGCGACATCAAGATGACACCGGAGGAGCAGGCGCGGGTCATTGCGGTCATCCGCAGTTGTTTTGAGGAGTGAGATCGTTGAACGGACATACCCCATACGGACCCTATGAGCGGTGGTTCAAGCGGCCTGTCGACATTTTCTGCGCCTTGGCGGCCGTGGTTGTTTTTTGGTGGCTGTATCTCATCGTGGCCATTTTGGTCCGGGTAAAGCTGGGAAGCCCTGTCATTTTCTGTCAGGAGAGACCGGGGAAGGACGAGAAGATTTTTAAGCTCTATAAGTTCCGTTCCATGACAGACGAGCGGGATGAGAATGGGGAGCTGTTGCCGGATGAAGTCCGACTGACGAAGTTCGGCAGATTTCTGCGGTCCACCAGCCTGGACGAGCTGCCCGAGGCTTTTAACATTTTGAAGGGTGATATGTCCGTGGTGGGTCCGAGACCGTTGCTTCCGGAATATTTACCATACTACACGGAAGATGAGCACTACCGACACGCTGTACGTCCGGGACTTACAGGCTGGGCTCAGATTAATGGAAGAAACAACCTGGGAAGTTGGGAAGAGCGTTTTTTGTATGATTTAGAATATGTTGGGCATTGTTCCTTTGGGTTCGATTTGAAAATTCTTTTTTTTACTGTATTAAAAGTTTTAAAGCGCTCTGATGTGCTTGTCGGCAAACAGATCAAAGTTGGTCGATTAGATGATGCTAGAAAGGCAAAAAAAGAAAATGAATGTGTCAGTCAGAAAGTTTGAATTGAAAGATGTTCCGTACAAAGTTGCTTGGATAAATGATCCTGAGAACAACAGATACCTACATTATGATTTGCCTTTGGAAATCGAAAAAACTGAGTTGTGGTATGAACGAACGAAAGATCGAACTGATCGATATGATGCAGTGATTGAAGTGGATAACGTTCCGGTTGGTTTAATAGGGCTTCTTTCCATAGATGAAAAAAGTCGTAAAGCAGAGTATTATATCACAATCGGTGATCGCGACTATCTACATCAAGGAGTGGCAGTAAAAGCAACTAAATTATTGCTGGAAGTTGCCTTTGGTGAGCTAAAATTGAACAAAGTATTCCTTTTTACGGAGTGTGAAAACCACGCTGCAGTAAGGGCCTACGAACGTATTGGGTTTAAGCGGGAAGGTGTGGTTGAGCAAGATATATTCAGCAAGGGGCGGTACATTGATCGATATATCTACGGGATAACAAGGCGAAAGTTTTATAGACAGGAAAATACTCCTGTTTGCAAATTAGGAAACATTTGCGGTAATGAAGTCTACATGAAGAGAGAAGATTTGATATCTTTTTCTTTTGGAGGAAACAAAGCACGAAAAGCAAAGTTGTTTTTCGAGGAAATTGATCTCGGACAATTTGATTGCGTAGTGACATATGGAAGCAGTAGCTCTAACCATTGCCGGGTTGTATCAAATATGGCGGCAGCCCGAGGGATGAAATGTTACATTATCTCGCCGCTAGAGGGAGCTAAGAGTACATATAACAGCAAGCTGATGGATATATTCGGTGCTGAAAGGATTACATGTCCTGTTGAGAAAGTCAGTGAGACCATTGCGAAAACAATCCAATCATTGCAGGAGAACGGACGTCTACCATACTTCATTCCGGGCGGGGGGCATGGCAATGTTGGTACGCAGGCATACCTGGATTGTTATGAAGAAATTCGCCAATTTGAAAAAGAAAATGGCATATGGTTTGATTACATTTTCTTTGCGTCAGGGACTGGTACAACCCAGGCGGGATTAGTATGTGGACAAATCTTAAATCGAGACAAAAGAAAAATTGTTGGAATTAGCATCGCTCGGAAAAGTCCCTATGGAAGGGACATCGTTTTAGAAAGTATCCGAGAATATCTTTCAGAAGTAGAAGTTCCTATTACGGAGAAAACGATAGACGATGCTACCATTTTCATTGATGACTATGTTGAAACAGGATACGGGGCATCTTCGGAAGAAATACAGATTTGTATTATGCGCATTATGACCCAATATGGAATTCCTTTAGATACAACATATACCGGAAAAGCTTTTGCAGGTATGTTAAGCCATATTAAGCAGGAACGATTGAAAGGAAAGACAATTTTGTTTATACATACTGGAGGAACACCTTTGTTTTTTGATGCCTTAGCATGAACTATCCGATAATACTTCGAAGAGGGAGCATAGCATGAACATTTTGATTCTCAGTGCAGGGACACGAAACAAGGTCGTGCAGTATTTTAAACAGACTATTGGCGGCAATGGAAGAGTCATTGCGACTGATATGAGCGAATATGCACCCGCGGTTTATGAGGCAGATGGGTTTTATCAAGTTCCCCGTATTACTGAACCGAGGTATATAGAGATAATCATCGATATCTGCAAGAAAGAAAAAATCAGGGGTGTCCTTTCCTTGATTGACCCCGAACTCTCACTTCTTGCCTCCCACATAAAAGATTTTGAAGCGATAGGTGTCACTGTAATTGGCTCGTCTTATGAACTCTGCGAGCGGGCGCTGGATAAAATGGAGATGCATAGCTGGTTGGAAAGGAACGGGTATCCTTGCGCAAAAAGCTATGTGAATAAAGAAGACTTTTATCATGACATGGAAGAAGGAAAAATATCCTTTCCTGTTTTTGTAAAGCCCGTTCGTGGAAGTGCTAGCATTGCAATATCCAAAGTATTTGATCGTGAAACAATAGATCATTTGTTCGCTCACAACGAGAACCTTATGATTCAGGAGTTCCTGGATGGGCAGGAAATAGGTGCAGATGTCTACATTGATATGATAAGTGGCGAGACCGTTTCGATTTTCGCAAAAAAGAAACTCGCTATGCGTGCGGGTGAAACAGATAAGGCTGTGTCGTTTAAGGATGATCGCCTGTTTGATTTAATTGAACGGTTTGTGGCAGAAAGTGGTTGGAGAGGGCAAATCGACATAGATATTTTCGATGTCAATGGGACCTATTACATTTCTGAAGTGAATCCTCGCTTTGGTGGTGGATATCCCCATGCCTATGAGTGTGGTTGCAATCACATGGATTTGATTAAAAACAATCTGAACGGACACGTTAATGAAAAGCGAATTGGAATCTATGAAGAAAATGTGTACATGATGAAGTATAACGAGGTTATGATTAAGCGGTTTTAAGGAACTAGAAGTATCTTTGTTCAACGAAAGCTGACTTTGCAGATGCGGGTGAATTACATATGAAGGTTTTGTATGTTACAACGGTAGGTCGAACGATGAGTTTCTTTATTCCGGTTATTTCTGCATTGTTGGAAAAAGGGCATAGTGTTGATCTTGCTAGTAGCGAAATAAATGGAATCCCGGCGTTTTATAGAGAGCGGGGATGCGATTTGTACGAAATATCTTGTTCACGGTCACCCCTCCATGGGGGAAACAGGAAAGCCGTTGGTCAAATCAGAAAATTGGTGGAGCAGAACAGCTATGACATCGTCCACTGCCATACCCCCATTGCGGCTATGTGTACCCGATTGGCCTGCCGAAAGGCAAGAAAGCAGGGAACCAAAGTCTTTTACACCGCCCACGGGTTCCATTTCTATAAAGGGGCACCCCTGAAAAACTGGCTGCTGTACTACCCTGTGGAGTGGCTCTGTGCGCATTTCACGGATGTGCTCATTACCATCAACCGGGAGGATTACCAACTGGCCCAAAAGCATATGCACGCCAAGCGGGTGGAGTATGTCCCGGGGGTGGGCATTGATGCAGATAAATTTGCCAACACTCAGGTGGATCGAGCGGAAAAACGCCGGGAGATCGGCATCCCTGCGGATGCTGTGATGATCCTTTCTGTGGGCGAGTTAAATGAAAACAAAAATCATCAGACGGTTCTCCGAGCCTTGGCAGAGATTGATGATCCATCCCTGCACTACGCCATTGCAGGCAACGGATCGTTGAAAGAGAAACTGGAAGAACTGGCCTGTTCGTTAGGGATCGGCGACCGATTCCATCTGTTAGGCTACCGAAGAGATATTGCAGAGTTGAATAAGTCGGCGGACCTGTACATCCTGCCATCCATCCGGGAAGGGCTGAATGTTTCTCTGATGGAGGCTATGTCTGCCGGTCTGCCGGTGATATGTTCTGACATTCGAGGAAATCGAGACTTGATGGAACATGATTCCGCAGGGTTTCGTTATCCAACCTTTGATGTAACTGTGTTGATAGAACGTATCAAAGATGTTGTACAGGGAATCAAAACAAAGAGGTTTGAGGTGCAGGGGGTGGAACGTATGGTGGCCTACCGCACAGATACTATTCAGGAAAAAATATTGGAGCTCTATGGAATGAGATGACCTGGGGCGTTGGAGAGAAGGGAACACCATGAGTCAATATACGCCCAAAGTATCGATTATCATCCCGGCCTACAATGCCTCCAACTACCTTGCAGAGGCCATTGACTCGGCTTTGGCCCAGACCTATGAAAATATCGAGATCATCGTGGTGAACGATGGGTCAAAAGATGATGGGGCGACCAGACGAGTTGCCGCATCCTATGGAGATAAGATCCGCTATTTTGAAAAAGAGAACGGTGGTTCGTCCTCTGCCCTGAACCGGGGTATCCGGGAAATGACCGGTGAGTGGTTCTCCTGGCTCAGTCACGATGACCTTTACTATCCCAATAAAGTAGAGCGGCAGATTGCGGCCATCCGACAGCTTGACCTTCCGGAAGAGGAGCGCTCCAAGCTTGTTTTCTTTTCTGCATCCGATCTGATCGACGGAACGGGGAAGTATATCCGCAAGGCAGATATGGACAGCGCCTGGGAGACCGCACGGTTTATTTCTGCGTTGCCCGGAAATGAATATTTGATTGCCGAGCCTACCAGGTTCACCTTTCACGGCTGCTCCTGCTTCATCCATCGGGATGCTTTTGTCGAGGTGGGTGCATTTGACGAAGATTTACGTCTAGTCAACGACGTGGACCTGTGGTTCCGTTTGTATGCCGCTGGCTATGTGGTCCACTATCTGCCAGAAGCTTTGGTGATGGGGCGTGTCCATGCCAAGCAGGTTTCCCGCAGCATAGGATTCTCCTACCATAACCCGGAGCAGGATATGTTTTGGGCCAGAAGTCTGAAGTGGTTGGAGACGAATCACCCGGAAAACTATGAGCTGTTCTATGCCTTTGGCCGAAATGCCTATCTGAAGACCCGGGACCGGGAAGGAGACCGGGCTTTTGCTCGGGCAGAGGCCCTCCGACCGGAACTGCGTGTAATGCTTTGGCGGAAAAAGAAATCGTATCAGCTCTACGCCGGTGGGCGTACCATGCTGAAAAAAGTATACATGAAATTCAGGATGTAAAGAGAGATACACAATGATATAACGGGATTCCACTTTAAGAGGTTTCTATTGTTGATACTATGAAATATATTTCGAGGATTTTTATGACAGATCGAATTCTTCAGCAAAAGAAAAAAGTCTATTTGTTCGCTATTACAATATCGTTACTCTTTTTTGTCTCTCATTGTTTCCAACTTAGGCCTTTTTCCTATGCTGGTATAGCTGTAATGCTAGCATCCCTTTTGTTTTGCAATACAAATCAGCTGGTCTCAGTATACGCTTTTCTTCTTCCCAATATTTATCTAATTAAAATTCCAGGAAACGGAGCTGCTTTAGTCGGTTATTGGATGGTTCTTATTGCGCTTTCTGCAGTGCTCTTGAGACATCAACGCACTGTTTATGGAGGCGTATTTATCTGTCTCCTTATTCATCTGATATGCATATTGCTTTCCACTTTTATCACAGGAAACACGGACTTTTATTCGTCCTTGGTGCGATTGTTTTCCATGTCTTTTCTTGCAATGTGCCTAATCAGCAGCAAAGATTTTTCCTATGAAGATTTAGCAGAACCTTTTGTGCATGGCTGCGTAGTTAGTGTTATACTTTCCTTCGCATACAACGCACTTCTCGACGGAAATATTTTCGGTGGCTATTTTTCAGCTATTAACAACGATCGAAACTATTTTGCCGTTGTTACTGCTTTTGCCATTGCAGTGTTGTTGGCCTATATGTACAAGCATCGTCAAATATCAATCCTGTTTTCCATAGAGCTACTCATTCTTTTAGCTTCTGGTATTCTTTCTAATTCAAGAACATTTGTTATTCTTCTTTCCTTTTCGATACTATTAAGTGTTGCGATTATAGCGCATTTGCGCGGAAGAAAGAAAATCCTATTCATTTTTGCTATCATAGCAATCGTTTTGTTGAGTTGGCTTCTGCTGAGTGACAGCATCGCCTTGCAACTTTCGCGATTCAACAAAGATGATATCTACACTGCCAATGGCCGATTTACAGTATGGAAATATTACCTTGATGCGGTGTTTTCTTCGGGGGTAACGGCTTTGTTTGGTTGTGGAAACTCACTAGACCAGATTGCTCTCACTCATATCACTGTTGTGGAGCATAACACCATCGTACAGGCTTTGTTCACACTGGGCATTTTAGGATCTGCTTCTCTCGTTTTTGTGTTTTTTGAGCTATATCGGTTGTTTTCAAAGATTCGGCGCACCGAAAGCATCAACCCCATTCTATTCCTGCCCCTGCTCTGCATCCTGGCTGGATATTGCACAATCAACGGCCTGTACTCAGACACTTTAATGTTTTCCGTTATCTTAGGGTTTTCCATTATTTGCCTACCCAATAAGGGGAACTTGACATGAAACTAGTCCAAATCAACGCCACCTGCGGTGCCGGGAGCACCGGCAAGATCTGCGTGGCGGTCAGCAAAGAGCTGGCCGGAGCGGGGATCGAGAACCATATCCTGTATTCCTCCGGGACCAGCGACTACCCTTTGGGTATCTGCTACATGGAGCCATTGGAGATCAAATTCCAGGCCTTGCGGTCCAGGGTGTTTGGAAACTATGGCTTCAACTCCCGGCGGGCGACAAAACGCCTGCTGGACCATCTGGACCGGCTCCAGCCCGATGTGATCCACCTGCACAATATGCACGGTCACAACTGCGACCTGGAGATGCTGCTGGAGTATATCCGGGAGCGAAAAATCAAGCTGTTCTGGACCTTCCACGACTGCTGGGTCTTCACCGGATATTGTCCCCATTTTGCCATGGTCGGGTGCAGCAACTGGAAGACCGCCTGCGGGGACTGCCCCCAGCGGAGGACCTACAGCTGGTTCTTTGACCGCAGCCGCCAGCTCCAGGCCCGGAAAAAGGCCGCCCTGGCGGACCAGGACCTGACCATCATCACCCCCTCCCGGTGGCTAGCCGATCTGGTGAAGGAGTCCTTTTTGGGGGACTACCCGGTGAAGGTCCTGCACAACGGCATCGACCTGGCGGTTTTTCGGCCCAGGGAAAGCGATTTTCGCCAGAAGCATGGGCTGGAGGACAAGTTCATTGTGCTTGGCGTAGCCTTTGGCTGGGGCCCCCGAAAGGGCCTGGATGTGTTCCTGGACCTGGCCAACCGGCTGGACGACCGGTTCCAGATCGTCCTGGTGGGCACCGATGACGCTGTGGACCGGCAGCTGCCCGCCAATATCCTTTCCGTCCACCGGACCCAGAACCAGCAGGAGCTGGCGGAGCTCTATACGGCGGCGGATGTGTTTGTGATCCCTACCCGGGAGGATAACTTCCCCACGGTAAACCTGGAGTCCCTGGCCTGCGGCACGCCGGTGATCACTTTTGACACGGGGGGCAGCCCGGAGAGCCTGGACGAGACCTGCGGCATTGTGGTTCCTCAAAACGATGTGGATGCCATGGAAGAGGCCATCCGGCGGGTCTGCCTGGAAAAGCCTTTCTCTCCGGAGGCCTGCCGCAAGCGGGCGGAGGAGTTTGACCAGGAGAGGAGCTTCGCTCAGTATTTGGATCTGTACAGGAGAGAATTATGAAGATCGTATTTGCATCCAACTTTTTTAACCATCATCAGGCATTTCTGTCTGAGGCACTGCACCGGATGACTGGCGGCAATTACTACTTTATTGCCACCGGGAGAATGTCTCAGGAACGAAAAGACCTGGGTTATGGTTCCCAGGAGTCGGACTATGTCCGAAAGACCTACCTGGATGAGGATGCAAAAAAAGAATGTCAAAAGCTGATCGACGAGGCTGACGTGGTAATTACCGGTTCTGCCCCGGAGGAACTGATTCACCCTCGTATCCTTGCGGGAAAGCTGATCTTTCGGTATTCGGAACGGCCCCTGAAACAGGGGAACACCTGGTGGAAATATCCCTATCGTTTTTGGCGCTGGCACAGGAACAATCCCCGGCGGAGCCCGGTGTGTATGCTGTGTGCCAGTGCCTATACGGCAGCGGACTATGCCAAGTTTTTCATGTTTCGGGATCGGGCCTATCGTTGGGGCTATTTTCCTGAAGTCAAGGAATACCCCTCTTTGGAAGAGCTAATGGACAAGAAAGATCCCCGAAAGCTCTTGTGGTGCGGGCGCTTTCTGGACTGGAAACACCCGGACGATGCCCTGCGGGTGGCAAAGGCCCTCAAAGATGAAGGAAAGGATTTTGTCCTGGAATTCATTGGGACGGGACAGATGGAGGAGGAACTCCACCGGATGACACGGGAACTTGACTTGGAAGACAAAGTCCGCTTCTTAGGCTCCATGCCTCCCGATCAGGTCCGACGGCACATGGAAGAGGCGGGGATCTACCTCTTCACCAGCGACCGGCAGGAGGGCTGGGGGGCCGTCCTCAACGAGTCCATGAACAGCGGCTGCGCCGTGGTGGCCAGCCACGCCATCGGCTCCGTTCCCTTCCTGATGAAGGACGGGGAAAATGGCCTGGTGTACCGCTCGGGGGATGTGGCCATGCTGACCGACAAGGTCCGGGACCTGCTGGACCACCCGGAGAAACGGCGGACCCTGGGGTCGGCGGCCTATGAAACAATGGTGGCCACCTGGACTGCCGAGGTGGCAGCAGAACGGTTGATGAATCTAGCCGAACATATCCTGGCAGGGGAGAAGAACCCTGATTTGTATGAGAATGGGCCGTGCAGTAAGGCGTCGATTCTAAAAGATGATTGGATGTGAGCCTAAACTTAGAGTGGAGGGAAATCATGAATCAAATATATCTGTGCGGCCACACCGGAAGCAAAAATCGCGGCTGCGAAGCAATTCTTCGCTCTACGGCAGGGATTCTGCGAGAGTATGGAAGTGAGTTGACACATGCGATGACCTTTGATCCCGGGTATGACAAAAAACTCGGAGTAGATAAAGAAATAGATTTGATTCCTTATCCTCGGAAGTCCTTCCTTCGAAGAATGGCTTCTTATGTGGTGAGAGAGTTTTTTCACAATGGTACATGGGGGCAGTATTATTTTCACAAAGATTTATTCGAGCGACTTCAGGATGATGCATTGCTGATAAATATTGGTGGCGATACATATTGCTATGGAGCCCCTTATATTAGTTATGCTTTGAACCGTATGGCCCAAGAAAGAAAAATCCCCACTATTTTTTGGGGGTGTTCTGTTGATGAACAATTACTGACGAATACGGCTATGCAAGAGGATGTTCAGCGGTATTCCTTGATTGTTGCCCGAGAGACATTGTCGTACGATATTCTTTCTCGGTGTGTAGATGCATCAAAACTTGTTTTGGCTTGTGATCCGGCGTTCTTTCTAGAGACAAATGAAGTTCCTTTGCCAAAGGGATTTGCTCCGGGAAACACCGTGGGCATTAACCTAAGTCCGCTGGTATTTTCGGATTTAAGAAATGAAGAAGATATGATGTATCAGAATATCAGATGCCTGATCGATTATATCCTGGGAGAAACAGATATGAACATATGTTTGGTTCCTCATGTCTACCAGGAGAAAGATGATGACCAGGATTTGATGGTGTTGCAGAGAGTTAAGAATATGTATCTGGAGGATAACAGGGTTTCGTTGGTGGACAAGGAATACTCTTGTACAGAATTGAAATATGTAATCTCTCAATGCCGCTTTTTCGTAGGAGCCCGTACCCATGCGATGATTGCGGCATATTCTTCAAAGACCCCTGCCCTGGCGTTGAGTTATTCAATCAAGTCTCTGGGAATTGCCAAAGATATTTTTGGAACTTACGAGGGATATGCAGTGTCCTGGAAGACGTTAGAAACCCCAGATACATTAAGAAATATGATGAAGAAGGGGTTCTTTGAATGTGAGAACAAACTCTTGCAATGCTATGACCGGGTTTTGCCTGAGTATACCCAACGAATCAAAGATGCGACAAAACGAGTGATTCAGGAATTTGGAACAACATGAAGAGCAGAGGAAAAGGAATAGCTCTTTCCTACGTCAATACAGGATTAAGCATGGTGTGTGGCTTGTTTCTGTCTGCTTTTCTTCTGAGAAAGCTTGGTGCTACAGACTACGGTGTTTACCAAACCATAGCATCTTTTGCCAACTGTTTGGTGCTATTAGAATTTGGCGTAGGCACAGTTATGGCTCGGAACATCTCTATGTGTCAAGGGAGAGGTGCATCTCAAGAAGAACTCCATCAGAACATTTCGACACTTTGGGTTGTTACCAATGTATTGGTGTTGGTGCTTGTAGGGGCGTCCCTCATATTCAACGCGTTGATTGAAATTGCTTTTGCTGGGACACTTACGAATGCACAGATAAATGATGCCCATCGGTTGATGTTGTTTATCTCACTGCATTTGATTTTTTCGTTCTATATCCAAACTGTGGATGGAATCATTTTGGCGTATGAAAACTATAGCTACGGGTCGATTCAGAAAATAATTAAGACAATTTTGCGCACGGCTTTGATGATCGTGCTGGTGCAGGTTTTTCATACATCTTTGGTTGTCGCTGTGGTCGATGCAGGAGTCAGCTTGCTGCTTCTTGGTTTTGCACTATGGTACTGCAGACGAAAACTTGCTGTTAAACTGACGGTCAGAAAGTTCAGCTATACGGTGTTTCGGAACTCTGCACCGCTTTGCCTTGCCTTGTTTATGCAGACGGTCGTAAACCAAGTTAACAGCAATGCGGATAAATTCATTATTGGCATTATGATGGGGCCAGAAGAGGTTGCACTTTATAGCGTTGGTATGTATGTTTACAGCATCTTCTCCTCGTTGACTACGATTCCGATTTCCTTCTATGCTCCTCGCATTGCACAGCAGATGAGCCGAGGAAAAGTAATGGCTGACATTCATGGGGAATTGGTTGGTGCAGGACGATTGATTGCAACGGTTGGCGGCTTAGCTCTGTTTGGCTTTGTTGCAGTTGGAAAACAGTTTATATCTCTTGTGTATGGAGAGGAGTATCTGTTTGCCTGGGTAATTGCGGTTATCCTAATGGTGCCTATGTACCTTAACATGTGCACAGGTGTGCTTGTTAATGTTCTTGATGTATTAAATAAGCGGATTGTGCGGTCCTGTGTGCTTATCATAACGACAATGTGTAATATCGTGTTAACAGTGTTTTGGATTCAATCCCAGGGAATGTTGGGGGCAGCGTTGGCGACTGCTGTTTGTGTGCTGGTTGGTCAAACCATTGTTATGTTTATCTACTACAGTAAAGTCCTCGGCGTGAAGATGAGACGGCTGCTGAAAGATATCCTCGGAGGAAATTTGATTGCCTTGTTGCTTGCAACGGTTGTTTCTTATCTGATTGGCCAGTGGATTAAGGCCGTTCTGTTGTCGTTCCTGGTGGGAGGAATTGTCTTTGTTGCAGTGTTTGGCGCTGTGTTCTTTTTATGGGGGGCAGAGCAAAACGAACGGGAAATAATACGTGCAGTTATAAAACGGAGGGCAAAATGTTAGCATCCAGAAAGCTGTGTACAGGGTGCACCGCCTGCAAATTCGTGTGTGATGCAGAGGCGATATCTATGGTATCTGACCAAGATGGTTTTTATTATCCTGTTGTGGAGTTGTCCCTTTGTCAGGGGTGTATGCGTTGTGAGGAAGCCTGTCCCGTGATTTCACCGTTGAAAAGTGAACAACAGGAACCGCTTGCCTATCTGGCTTTTTCTAAAAATGAAAATATTCGGAAGAATAGCTCGTCTGGGGGAATGTTTTCCTTGCTGGCTGAAGATGTTTTAGGTGAAGGCGGCTCTGTATTTGGCTGTGTGATGACAGATGATTTCTTCGGTGCACATCATGTTGAGGTGAGAAATGCGCAGGACCTCGAAAAACTTCGGGGTTCTAAATATCTGCAAAGTGACCTGGAGGATGTTTTTCAACAAGTTAAGAAAAGACTGCTTCAAGGTGAAAAGGTGCTGTTTTCTGGTACGCCATGTCAGATTGCTGGATTGCAGAAGTACTTAGGCGATAATCCCCGGGAGAATCTTCTGGCGGTAGATGTGATTTGCCACGGTGTGCCTTCCCCGTTTGTCTGGAAGTGTTATTTGCGGTCAAAAGAAAAGAAATATGGGGGGACAGCTGTAAAGGTATCCTTTCGGAATAAAGAGTTTGGATGGAAAAATTTTTCACTTGCGATTATGTTTTCGAATGGAGAGCGATACAATGCACAAGTTGCAGAGGACCCATACCTGAGAGGATTCATTCAGAACCACTATTTGCGAGAATCGTGCTTCCAGTGCCCATTTCGAGGAAATCATTACCATAGTGATATTACATTGGGAGATTTTTGGGGCATTGATCAGATTTATCCAGATATAAATGATGATGCTGGAATATCTCTTGTTGTTGCACATACGAAAAAAGGTGTAGATTCTATTACTTGCATGGATAATCGGGCATTTATAGCACCTGCTGAGTTCAATGATGCTTTGCGTGCAAATCCATCTTACTTTTCCAGCCCTAAAAAACCGCCTGTGCGGGCCTTTGTGTTAAAAGATGTGCGGTCCTCTCCAGACATAGAGATGATATTAGAGAAATATGGTGGGACATCTGTTTCATCGAGAATCCGGCGAAAAACAGCGAAATTATTCGAATCGTTTTTATAATCCCCAAACAAGAGTATTTGAGAGGTGACATATGTCCCTATTCCAAAACAAAACCCTTCTCATCACCGGCGGGACCGGGTCCTTCGGCAACGCCGTGCTGAACCGGTTCCTGGAAACCGACATCAAGGAGATCCGCATTTTATCCCGTGACGAAAAAAAACAGGATGACATGCGCCATGAATTCCAGGTGAAGATGCCCCAGGTGGCGGGGAAGATCAAATTTTACATCGGCGATGTCCGGGACTACCACTCCATCGTGGGTGCCTTCCGGGGGGTGGACTATGTCTTCCATGCGGCGGCCCTGAAGCAGGTCCCCTCCTGTGAGTTCTACCCCATGGAGGCGGTCAAGACCAACGTGGAGGGGTCCAACAACGTCATTAGTGCCTGCGTCTCCTGCGGCATCCAAAAGGCCATCTTCCTCTCCACGGATAAGGCGGCCTACCCCATCAACGCCATGGGCATGAGCAAAGCCCTCATGGAAAAGAACGTCATTGCCCGCTCCCGCCAGATGCTGGAGGGGGACCCGGTCCTCTGCCTGACCCGGTACGGCAACGTGATGGCCTCCCGCGGATCGGTCATTCCTCTCTTCTGCGACCAGATCAACGAGGGGAAGCAGCTGACCATCACCAACCCGGAGATGACCCGGTTCATGATGACCCTCAACGATGCGGTGGACCTGGTCCTCTATGCCTTTGAGCATGGGGAGCAGGGAGACCTCTTCATCCAGAAGGCCCCGGCGGCCACCATTCAGACCCTGGCCCAGGCCATTCTGGAGCTGAAGGAGTCTGACGTGGGCTGCACCACCATCGGGACCCGGCACGGAGAAAAGATCTATGAAGTCCTGGTGACGGCGGAGGAGATGCTCCGGGCGGAGGATCTGGGGGGCTTTTTCCGGGTCCATGCGGACAACCGGGACCTGAACTACGACAACTATTTCAGCAAAGGAAGCAAAGAGCTGGAGCGCATGGAGCAGTACACCTCCCACAACACCCGTCGACTGGATGTGGAAGGGATGAAGGAGCTGCTGCAGAAGCTGAAGCTCTTTGGCGGTCTGTATTGATATGGATATTCTGATCACCGGCGCGGCCGGTTTTGTGGGAAAAAACCTGACTGTGGCTCTGGAGACCCTCCGGGACGGCAAGGACCGCACCCGTCCGGGGCTGTCCGTCGGCCGGATCTGGGCTTATGATGTGGACTCTGACCCTGCTGTGTTGGAGGAGGCCTGTGAAAAAGCCGACTTCGTCTTCCACCTGGCGGGGGTAAACCGCCCCCGGGACCCTGCCGACTTTATGAAGGGGAACGTTGGTTTTTCTTCTCTGCTGCTGGACATGTTGAAGGCCGCCGGGAACACCTGTCCTGTTTTGCTGTCCTCCTCCGTCCAGGCCACCCTGGAAGGCCGTTACGCCGAGGGGGAGTACGGCAAGAGCAAGCGGGCAGGGGAGGACCTCTTCTTCCGCTACGGGGAGGAGACCGGTGCCCAGGTGCTGGTCTACCGCTTTCCCAACCTCTTTGGCAAGTGGTGCCGGCCCAACTACAACAGCGCTGTGGCTACCTTCTGCCATCAGGCGGCCCACGACCTGCCGGTGACCGTCCACGACCGGTCCACCCAGCTGGAACTGGTGTATATTGACGACCTGCTGGCCGAGCTGCTGGATGCCCTGGAGGGAAAGCCCCATCGGGACGAAACCGGCGTGTTCTGCCGGGTTCCCGTGTCCCATCAAGTGACTCTGGGGGAGGTGGCCGATCTGCTGGAGTCCTTCCGGCAGCAGCCTGCCACCCTGCGGATGCCCTCCATCCCCGGGGGGAGCTTTGCCAGGAAGCTGTACTCCGCCTATCTGACCTATCTGCCCCGGGAGAAGCTGGCGGTGCCCCTGAAGATGAACACCGACCACCGGGGAAGCTTCACGGAGTTCCTGAAGACGGATGCCTGCGGTCAGTTTTCCGTGAATATCTCCAGGCCGGGGATCACCAAGGGCCAGCACTGGCACCACAGCAAGTGGGAGTTCTTCCTGGTGGTGGCCGGACACGGCCTGATCCAGGAGCGGAGATTGGGCTCTGAGGACGTGGTGGAGTTTGAGGTCTCCGGGGACAAGCTGGAGGCCATCCACATGATCCCCGGCTGTACCCATAACATCATCAACCTGTCGGAGACCGAGAACCTGGTGACCCTCATGTGGGCCAACGAGAGTTTTGACCCCGACCATCCCGATACATTCTTTGAGGCGGTGACCTGAATGGAACGACCTGGATTCAAAAACAACGGCAAATTGAAACTGCTCATCCTCGTGGGCACCCGGCCGGAGGTCATTCGCCTCTCTGCCGTCATCACCAAGTGCCGAACCTATTTCGACACCCTCCTGGCCCACACCGGGCAGAACTATGACTACAACCTCAACGGGATCTTCTTCCGTGACCTGAAGCTGGCCGATCCCGATGTCTACCTGGACGCCGTGGGGGCCGACCTGGGGGAGACCATGGGCAACATCATCGCCAAGAGCTACCAGCTTATGGCGGAGGTGAAGCCCGACGCGGTGCTGGTCCTGGGAGACACCAACTCCTGCCTGTCGGTCATTGGGGCCAAGCGGCTGCACATCCCCATCTTCCACATGGAGGCCGGCAACCGCTGCAAGGATGAGTGTCTGCCCGAGGAGACCAACCGCCGCATCGTGGATATTATCTCCGATGTGAACCTGGCCTACTCCGAGCATGCCCGCCGGTATCTCATGGAGTGCGGCCTGCCCAAGGAGCGGATTTATGTGACGGGGTCCCCCATGGCGGAGGTTTTGCGCAGCAACCTGGCAGAGATCCGGGCCAGCGACATCCATGAGAGACTGGGGCTGGAGAAGGGGAAGTACATCCTGCTCTCTGCCCACCGGGAGGAGAATATCGACACAGAGAAGAATTTTCTGTCGTTGTTCACCGCTGTCAACGCCATGGCGGAGAAGTACGATCTGCCCATCCTGTACTCCTGCCACCCCCGCTCGAAAAAGCGACTGGAAGAGTCGGGCTTCCAGCTGGATCAGCGAGTCATCCAGCATGAACCCCTGGGGTTCCACGACTACAACTGCCTGCAGATGAATGCCTTTGCGGTGGTGTCCGATTCCGGCACTCTGCCCGAGGAGAGCAGTTTCTTTACTTCAGTGGGACATCCCTTCCCGGCAGTATGTATCCGCACCTCCACCGAGCGGCCGGAGGCCTTGGATAAAGCCTGCTTTGTCCTGGCGGGGATCGACACCAAGTCCCTTCTGCAAGCGGTGGAGACGGCGGTGGAGATGCACCGGAACGGCGACCACGGCATCCCCGTGCCGGACTATGTGGAGGAGAATGTCTCCACCAAGGTGGTCAAGATCATCCAGAGTTATACCGGC
>JAFVUT010000020.1 GCA_017502545.1 Ruminiclostridium sp. | reverse complement strand
CTGGTGGTCCGGGGGGTGCAGATCTTTCCCGGCATCACCAGCTATCAGGACATTCCCCTCATTCCCCAAAGCCCTGTGGACGGCATGGCGGTGGATGAGGTGGACATTACACCCCAGGAGCTTTGAGAGAGGAGGCCCGCCATGCCCATCACTGTCCGCCCGTACATCCCCACCTACATCACCGTTCACCTGGGTCCCCCTGACTGGGATGTGGAAAATGTCACGGTCCCTTTTGCAGACTACATCAAAAATGTGGCCTCCAGTGAGATCTATCCCACCTGGGAGACCTCAGCCCTTCGGGCCAATATCCTGGCCCAGATCTCCTTCGCTCTGAACCGGGTGTATACGGAGTTCTACCCCAGCCGGGGCTATCCCTTCCAGATCACCAGCTCCACGGCCTATGATCAGAAGTTCATCAAAGGCAGGAATATCTTCGACAGCGTCAGTGTCCTTGTGGACGAACTCTTCAACGACTACATCCGCCGCCAGGGCTTCGTGGAACCTCTGGCCGCCCGGTTCTGCAACGGGACCACCTCCCAGTGCGACGGACTCTCCCAGTGGGGGAGTGAGTATCTGGCCCGGGAGGGGCGAAACTCCCTGGAGATCCTCACCACTTACTACGGGGAGAACATCGAGCTGGTGGTGGATGCTCCCATCCAGGCGCTGCGCACCTCCTATCCCGGCACGGCCATGGGCCTGGGGGATGCCAGCCCCTCCATCCGCATTGCCCAATTCATGCTGGACCGGATCTCCCGGGCCTACCCTGCCATCCCCAAGATCACCCGAAAAAACGGGTACTACGGTCTGGAGACCCAGGCGGCCGTCCGGGCCTTCCAGCAGATCTTTGACCTGAGTCCCGATGGTATCCTGGGCAAGGCCACCTGGTACGCCATGGTCCGGATCTACACCGGTATCCTCCAGCTGTCCGAGCTGGCCAGCGAAGGACAGCAGTTCGGAAGTCTCCTCTTCGACTACGAAGCCTTCAACGCCGCCGATCTGCGAGAGCAGGTCTCCCTCCTCCAGTACCTTCTGTCGGTCCTGTCCCAGTTCTACCTGGAGATCCCCTTTGTGACCATGGACGGGGTTTTTGGAAACCAGACCCGAAACGCCGTCATTGCCCTCCAGCGAAGCGCAGGTCTTCCCGAGACCGGGGTGGTGGATGAGGCCACCTGGGACGTACTGGTGGAACGATTCCTGGCCATTGACCGGACGGTGCTCCTGAACGAGGAGTTCTTTCCTTTCCGTGGGCTGGCTCCCGGGGAGCTGCAGGAAGCCCTGGCCCGTCAGCCCGACCAGTTCCCCGGCCAGACCCTGACCTATGGACAGAGCAGCTAAAAAAGGAGCACCCATGGAACAAGCCATCCGCGATCTGCAGACCATGCTCACCGCCATCTCCCATGTCAGGCGGGAGCTCCCCCGCCTGACACCAGACGGCCGATTCGGGGAAAAGACCCTGGAGGCCGTGATGATCTTCCAACGGCAAGCCAACCTTCCGGTCACCGGTGAGGTGGACCAGACCACCTGGGAAGCCATCGTTCAGGTCCACCAGGATGTCCGGCAGCAGCTGGCCCCACCTCGATCCGTCTCCCTCCTGCCCCACCATGGCAGTGATATCCTGCCCGGACAGTTCACCCCCCTCCTTTATCCCATCCAGGGTATGTTCCTGGCCCTCTCCCAGATTTTCGGTCCGGTGCGGGAGGTCCCGGTCTCCGGTCATCTGGACGAGGACACCGCCCACAACCTCCGCTGGCTCCAGCACCGAGGCAGTCGGGAAGAGACAGGAAGCCTGGACAAGGACACCTGGGAGGACCTCTCCCGGTTGTATGAGACCTTTGTGACCCGCCACCCAAATAATCAGCCGTGAGCAGGCGGCAGGAGCCAATCTGCACCCTACGGCTTTCTCAGAAATGGATCGTACTGGTTTTTCAGGGCCCCTCATCAGTCTGCTTCGCAGACAGCTTCTCCCCAGGGAGAAGCCTATCCTCGCAGGCAACGCCAAGCCTTCTCCCAGGGGAGAAGGTGGCACGGCACAGCCGTGACGGATGAGGGGTACTATTCTGTGTCAAACCAGCAAAAAACCGCCCGGACGAATTGTCCGGGCGGTTTGCTTATCATGATATCAGTGGACCACCACGGTGGTGCCGTTGGGGATGTTGTTGTACATGAACCAGATATCGTCGTTGTACATACGCAGGCAGCCGTGGCTCACAGGGAAGCCAATGCTGGCATCGTAGTACCGGTCAGAGTTCATGGGCCAGTACTCCAGACGGGAGTGGAAGGCGTAGCCGGAGGAGCCGTAGAAGCGGACGATGGGGCCACAGTAGTAGGAGCCGTAATCCCAGGCGGTCTGCTTGTAAGAGGTGGTGAACACGCCCTTGATGGTGGGAGTGGCAGGGGCGCCGGAGCCGCACAGGCACTCACGGATCAGTTCCCAATTACCCTGGGAGCCCTGGAAAATGTTGACCCGCTGATAGGTCAGGTTCACCCAGACCAGGTACTGGGTCTGGCTGGAGTAGCCCTTGAGGTTCACCCAGGCGGTCTTGATCTCAGGATCGTAGTCATGCTCCTGGGCCCACTTGAGGGTGTAGTTGCCGGCGTAGGTGCTGGTGACCATCTTGAGGAGCTCTTCCTCGGTCATGTCGTGGTAATACAGGTAGCCGTAGTTCTTCAGCTTCACGTTGGTGGACGCAGTGACTTCCTGATAGCGGCCATCCGCCGTGATGTAGGACAGGACCAGCTTCACCTGGGAGTTCAGGTTCATCTTCTCGGTATAAGTATACTGGTAGCTGAAGGTGGGGACATCCTTGCCCAGGACCACGGTCTGGTTGGTGACCTCCTTGCCGTCCACATACCAGGATGCCTTGCAGGCCTTGCCTGCCTCCAGATAGCTCACGTCAGCGGTCACCTTCAAGGTGTCACCTGCCTCCAGGGTAGCGGGTGCCTTCAGGGCGGCAGTCGCTTTGGCAATGCCGTTGTCGGCGTAGTTTGCCAGCTTCATGGTGCCCTCACCCACCACCTCCTGGTAGCGGCCGTCCTCGGTGGTGTAGGACAGCACCAGCTTCACCGTGCTGGTCTCGGGCATCCCATAGTAATAGTCATAGGTATACTGCAGGTAGGGATCGCTCTTACCCAGGGTGCAGGGGCCGTCGGCCACTTCCCTGCCGTCCACATACCAGCGGCCATGGCAGACCTTGCCATTCTCAGGGGTATCAATGACCGCAACGGCCTTGAGCTTTTCCCCGGCAGGCAGAGTATCGGGCAGATCCATGGTGATGACCGTGTCGGCCAGACCCAGGTCGGAGAAGGTCTCCAGTTGGACAGGGGCAGAACCGGACCGGTCATAGCTGTCCCCATCGGTGTTGGTATAGGTCAGAACGAACTCCAGGGTACCGTTCAGATCCATGTCGTGGGTGTAGTTGGGGGTGATGGCAGAGACAGGGGTATCCACGCCCAGCAGGACGGGTTCCTGTGCTCTGAGTTCCCCGTTCAGATACCAGGAGCCGGTGCAGAGCTTACCCAGATGCTCCTGGGGAACGATCAGGTTGGCAGTGGCCTTCAGCACATCACCGGCTGCCAGATGACCGGGGGCAGACAGGGAGACGGTGACCCCGTCCAGATCATAGTCGGTCCACTTGGTCACAGAACCCTTGGACACCTTCAGGTCGCAGTAGTTGGTGTGCAGGAAGACATCCTGGACCCGACCGCTGCCGGAAACGGTATTGTCACGGCCCTCCACCAGAAGGGTGTCAGCCTTGGAGTTCAGCTGCAGGGTGTTGCCCTGGCCCCGGAGGACGATATCTCCCACAGCACAGCTCTTTTTCAGGATGATATTGTTGTTGTCACCGGAAATGGCCAGG
>JAFVUT010000233.1 GCA_017502545.1 Ruminiclostridium sp. | reverse complement strand
CTGGACACCGAAGCTGAGCTGGCCCTCATCGAGACCAAGTGCAAGGAGCTGGGCGTCAACGTGGCTCTGTCCGAAGTCTGGGGCAAGGGCGGCGAAGGCGGCAAGGCCCTGGCCGAGGAAGTGATCCGTCTGTGCGAGCAGCCCAACGAGTTCCAGCATGTCTATGACCTGGACACCACCATCGAGGAAAAGCTGGAAGCCATCGTCACCAAGATCTACCGCGGTGCCAAGGTGGAGCTGACCGCCAATGCCAAGAAGCAGGCCAAGCAGCTCACCGACCTGGGCTACGGCAGCTATCCCATCTGCATGGCCAAGACCCAGTACAGCTTCTCCGACAATCAGTCCCTGCTGGGCGCACCCGAAGGCTTCACCGTTACCGTTCGTAACCTGAAGGTCTCCGCCGGTGCCGGCTTCATTGTTGCCCTCACCGGCGACATCATGACCATGCCCGGTCTGCCCAAGGTTCCCTCCGCTGAGAAGATCGACGTGGATGAGAACGGCAAGATCACCGGCCTCTTCTAATTTTGTTCAAAAAACATCCCATGTTCCCTAGGGAACATGGGATGTTTTTGTGGTCAGAGGGAGCCTGGATGTCAAATCCGCACAGGATTCTCTGTATACTCGTTCTTGCCGGGTTCCCGCTGGAAGAAGTACCGACACAGGTCGTACATCCCGGTACAGCGGGCTTCCAGTTGGAAGACCCGACGAGCCTCGGGGGGGAGTTTGTCGCCGTGGGCAGGCTTCACAATGACCGGCAGGGAAGCGGTCTTCTTCATTTTCTTCAGCAGCAGTTGTCCCCGCTCCGTAAAGCCCAGGACCCGCAGATAGGGGAGTGCATCCGGCCGGTCTGCCTCGGTCAGTCCCAGAAAAGCCCACAGGACCATCCGGCGGATGCGGGCGTGGGTGTACCGCTTGGTCTTGGTCAGGTCGTAGAGTTCCTCCAGGGTCCTTGCCTGCTGGGCGGCGGCATACAGACGGTCGCTGAGACCTTCGCCGCTATCCGGGAGTTTTGCATATTCTTCGGGTTCCATGGACCGGAGCCTGGCCAGAACGGCCCGTTCACATTCCGTGAGAAAGGCAGGGTCTGCCCGGACTTCGATCTCGTCCTCGGCCCGCATATGGGGGGTCATGGGCTTGGGATCGTGGGCGGCGAAACGAGCCCGGAGGTGAGAGGCAGATACGTGGATCTGCTCTCCGTCCTGGGTGTCGTCATGGGCAGCCCCTTCCCGGCGGATGGTATAGGCCTCCATGCTGCTGTTCAGAGCCTTCATAGCCCGGAGATACTCAATGCCCAGGTTGTTGTTGGGGTGGCGGAGACAGTCGGCAGCGTCTCCGATCAGGTCGGCTGTGGCCTTGTGCCGGGCAGCAGGGAAGGAGAGTCCCTTATCCAGGTAATGATGGAGCCGCTTTTTCCAGAGAGGGGAATCCAGGCAGTCCACCACGGCCTGAAGGGGTGCTGTCTCACCGGCCTCACTGCCGAAGCAAAGGGAGTCCACCACACCGGTGGCCTCCAGAATGGACACGCCGCCCCGGGCAAAGGTCTCGGCGGAGGAGGCCGCCCAGAGGGTGGGGATCTCGATGACCAGATCGGCTCCGCCGCGGAGGGCCATCTCCGCCCGGGCCCATTTGTCTGTGATGGCTGCGTCCCCTCGCTGGACCCAGTTGCCGCTCATGGCGCAGAGGATGGCGCAGTCCTCTCCGAAGGTCCTGCGAAGCTCTTCCAGCTGATACCGGTGGCCGCTGTGAAAGGGATTGTATTCAGAAATGATACCGATTGTGCGCATAACCAAAGTCCTCCGGTGGAAAAATTATAATTTAGGAAAAATAATGGTTGTCCTTTTGGCCGGAATGGGATAAAATATAGGAGTATATGGATATAATACCCCGAAAGGGCCAAGCAATCAAGATATCTTTGTAACATACTAGAAGGAGAGTGTAATACCCATGAAAATTCTGGTTATTAACGCAGGCAGTTCTTCCCTGAAGTATCAGCTGCTGGATCCCGACACCCAGGAAGTCCTGGCAAAGGGCCTGTGCGAGCGTATCGGCATCGACGGCCACCTGAAGCACACCCCCACCGGTAAGGACGTTTTCGACGCTGACGTGGATATGCCCGACCACGAGGTCGCCATCAAGGAAGTCATGAACATCCTGATGCACAACCACTACGGTGTCATCGAGTCCATGGACGAGATCGACGCAGTTGGTCACCGTGTCGTTCACGGCGGCGAGCAGTTCACCAAGTCCGTCCTGATCGACCGCAAGGTCCTCAAGGGCATCCGTGACTGCGTGCCTCTGGCTCCCCTGCACAACCCCGCTAACCTGATCGGCATCGAGGCTTGCGAGGACGTTATGCCCGGCAAGCCCATGGTTGCTGTTTTCGACACCGCATTCCATCAGACCATGCCCCCCAAGGCTTACATCTACGCTGTGCCCTACCGTTGGTACACCGAGAACAAGGTCCGCCGCTATGGCTTCCACGGCACCTCCCACCAGTATGTCTGCCAGCGTGCAGCTGATATGCTGGGCCGTCCCCTGGAAGAGCTGCGCATCGTGACCTGCCACCTGGGCAACGGTGCTTCCACCTGCTCCGTCAAGTTCGGCCAGTCCATCGACACCTCCATGGGCTTCACTCCCCAGGACGGTCTGCCCATGGGCACTCGTTCCGGCGCTATCGACGCAGCTATCACCGAGTACATCGCTGACCAGCGTGGCTACTCCGGCAAGCGTGTTGAGAACGTTCTGAACAAGGAATCCGGCATGCTGGGCGTTTCCGGCGTCTCCTCCGACTTCCGTGATCTGGAAGTTGCTGCTGCTGAGGGCAACGAGCGTGCACAGCTGGCTCTGGACATCTTCGCTTACAAGGTCACCAAGCGTATCGGTTCTGCTGCTGCTGCTATGGGCGGCGTGGACGCAGTCGTCTTCACCGCAGGTGTCGGCGAGAACTCCGCTACCATGCGTGCAAAGATCATGGAAGGTCTGGAGTTCCTGGGCTTCAAGATGGATCCTGAGAAGAACAACGTCCGCGGCAAGGAGCGTATCATCTCCACCGATGATTCCACCAACGCCATCCTGCTGGTTCCCACCAACGAGGAGCTGATGATCGCACTGGACACCGCACGTCTGGTCCGCGAGGCAGAGATCAACGGCGCACTGTAATTTTTCTGCATGATAAAAGGTCGCTTGCCAAAAGGCAAGCGACCTTTTTTTTCAGTCTGTCAAAGAACTATCTTTGACCATGGAGCAACCTCAGGCTCCCTTGTGCAGAGGGAGCTGGCGCGGCGCAGCCGTGACTGAGGGATTGTGCAGTAGAACCTGCCGATTCTACCAAAAGTTGGGGCGAATTCGCAACTTTTTCTCAGACAACCCCTCCGCCTCGCATTCGCTCGGCACCTCCCCGGAGGTGAATTGGCCGAAGGACAAGAGAGGCTGGCCTGGGCCATTGCACAGGGGAGGCTTAGGTGGCTGCACAAACCCGCCTTTTTTATGGAGTTGAAATCAGACAAAAATTGTGGTAAGATGTGTGGGAGAACACCCGTAAGAAGGAGAAGAACTATGTTTCAGGGATTTTCCGAGGCGAGCAACGACTTCCTCTGGGGCATTCGCTTCAACAATGAAAAACCGTGGTTCGAGGCCCACAAGCAGGAGTACATCGACCACGTCCAGGAGCCTCTGTGCCAGCTGGCCCACGAGGTATATGAACGATTCACCGAAAAACATTCCGACCTGCCTTTGAACCTGCGCATCAGCCGGATCTACCGGGATGCCCGCCGTCTCCACGGTCGAGGCCCTTACAAGAGCAACCTCTGGTTCACCCTGCGGATGGCAGGGGAGGACTGGGCCCAGATGCCGGCTTTCTGGTTTGGCATCCACCCCTCCAGCTACAACTACGGCATGGGGGTATTCGATGCCAAGCCCGCCTACATGGCCCGGTTCCGAAAGGAACTGGACGAGCGGCCCGAGGAGTTCATGAAGCTGGCCCGGGCCTTTGACGACCAGGATCGCTTCCTGCTGGGGGCTGATTCCTACAAGCGGCCCAAGGGCAACCCGCCTGCCCCTCTGGACCAGTGGTACAACCGGAAGGGGGTGGACATGGGCTGCTACCGGAAGGTGGACCAGCTCCTCTACAGCCGGGACCTGGTGGAGGACATTCTGGAGGGATTTGAGGCCCTCATGCCCTATTATCACTACTTTGCAGCCCTGGGCCGCCGGGGAGAGTGACCCTCACGTTAAGATCCGGAACTGATTCCGGTGATAGGTGAGGATGCCTTCGGCCTGCATCCGGGAGAGCTCCCGGGAGAGGGCGCTGCGATCCGCCCCCAGATAGGCCGCCATACTGGCCCGGTCAAAGGGGATGGAGAAGGTATCTCCCTTCTCTGCCGCATACTGGGACAGGAAGGTGATGAGCTTCATCCGCAGGGTGGTTCGGGACAGGATCTGGACCCGCTGATTCATCTTCAGGGTCCGGTTGGCCAGACAGGCCACGTAGCGGTTGGCCAGCTCCTGGTCCAGGGGGGAGACAGGGGAGAGGGGGGCTTTGATCCGCCCGGTGCTCATCCACAGGATCTCCCCTTCACTCACGGCCCGGATGTAGATGGGGGCATCCGCGCCCAGGAAGGCGTAGGATTCCCCGAAAAGGTCGCCCGGCTCCACGTGATTCATGATGATGTGGTGTCCGTCGATGTCGTCCATATACACCTGGACGGTGCCCGACAGCACCAGGCCGAACCGCGGGAGAGGGAAGGAGACCTGATGGAGGAACTCTCCCTTCTCATAGGCCTTGGTCCGGGCATCGAAATAGGTCAGGGCGTAGGCCTTGTCCTGGGAAGAAAGCCCCTG
>JAFVUT010000232.1 GCA_017502545.1 Ruminiclostridium sp. | reverse complement strand
GATGTCCTTGAGCTCGAAGCCGAAGCGCATATCCGGCTTGTCCGAGCCGAAGCGGTCCATCGCCTCGCGCCAGGGCATGCGCAAAAACGGCACGTTCACGTCTACGTCCAGACATTCCTTGAACACGCGCTGCAGGAAGCCCTCCTGAATACCCATGATGTCGTCCTCGTTGATGAAGCTCATCTCCAGGTCGATCTGGGTAAACTCAGGCTGACGGTCGGCACGCAGGTCCTCGTCACGGAAGCAGCGGGCGATCTGGAAGTAGCGGTCGAAGCCGGACAGCATCAGCAGCTGCTTGTACTGCTGGGGGGACTGGGGCAGCGCGTAGAACTTGCCGGGGTGGACACGGGAGGGGACCAGGTAGTCACGGGCGCCCTCGGGAGTGGACTTGGTGAGGATGGGGGTCTCGATCTCCAGGAAGCCGTTGTCGTCGAAGTAGTCACGGCAGATCTTGACGATCTTGTGGCGCAGGGCGATGGTGCGCTGCATGTCGGGGCGGCGCAGATCCAGGTAGCGGTACTTCAGGCGGACAGCGTCCTTAACATCGGAGTTCTCCACGATCTCGAAGGGGGGAGTCTCGGCCTTGGCCAGCAGGCGCAGGTCGGAGACCTTCACCTCGATGTCGCCGGTGGGCATATCGGGGTTCTTGGACTCACGCTCACGGACCACGCCGGTGGCAGCGATGACGAACTCGCTGCGAAGGGAAGCGGCCTTCTCGAAGACATCCTTGGCGGTGGAGTCGTCGAAGGACAGCTGAATGAGACCGGTGCGGTCACGCAGGTCCACAAAGATCAGGCCGCCCAGGTTGCGCTGGCGCTGGACCCAGCCGCAGACGGAGATCTCCTGGCCCACGTTGGCAATGCGGAAGTTCCCGCAGTAGTCGGTGCGGACAAAGTTCTGTAAATTATCCATGGTTGTTAGCTCCATTCCTATCGGCCCGTGGGCCTGTTTATGTCTGAGAATAATGATACGTCAGGTTGGGGGCACGGTCAAGACCGTTGGGGGATTTTTTATGTTTGAAAACGGAAAGTAGGGAAAACCCTCGGGTTTACAATCCCTCAGTCAGTGCTTCGCACTGCCAGCTCCCTTTACACAAGGGAGCCTTGAGGTTTGCACTCGCCTCAGCCTCCCTTGTGTAAAGGGAGGTGGCTCGCCGTCAGGCGAGACGGAGGGATTGTCAAGCCTTACGATACGGTATACGGCTGGGCCAGAAGGAGGTCCAGCACTTCCTGCTGGAAGGCTTCGCCGTCCCTGGCATGGAAGGTCCGGTCCCCGATTTGGATATCGTCGGCTCCGGTGAAGGAATACTCCCAATGGGCCGCATTCTGAGCAAAGGTCAGCCGGACCGTGTGATCCAGTGTGATCTCCCGGCTGCGGCTGGCCAGACCGGGAAAACGGTAGGTCTGGCCGTCCAGCAAGGTCATCAGCTCCTCATAGGCCGGATCGTCAGGGGAGAGGAAGACCTCACGGATTCCGCCGGTGTCCATATCCATATTGGCGAGGGTTGCCTGTACCTGCAGGATCTCTTCCCGGTCAAAGTCTCTGCCCATCACCTGGTTCAGGGACCGGGGATAGAGGACCCAAAGGGCCAGAACTGCCAGGATCAGTACCTCGGCGGCCAGCAGCCAACGTTTGGTTCGGGGGTTCATGGGGACCTCCTTTACGCAGCGGGTTCCTCCGACAGTTCCACATTCAGCAGGAAGGCCAGCAGACGTTCCTGGAAGGGGAGACCCTCCACACTCTGGAGGGTGCGGCCCTCCGGGTCGGCGGTGCAGGCAAAGTCCATCATCTGGTCGCCGCAGAAGAAGACGGTGTAGTCGGTCCCCTCGGTGTCGAAGAAGAGGGTGGTCTCGCAGTTCAGCTTATTGTCCCGTTCTGTGCCGGACTCGCCGATGCCGGCGATGAGGAACTTCTGCTCATCCAGAATGGCCTGGAATTCTGCAAAGTCCGCCTCGCCGGGGATGAGGGTGACCTCTGCGGTCTCGCCGCCGGCCTCCATGGTGGCGGTCACCTGGGTGACCTGGTCCCAGCTGAAGTCATAGTCCATGGCCTTCTCAAAGGACCGGGGCCAGAAGACCCAGGCCAGGACGCCGATGAAGATGAGCAGCTCCACCACGGCGATCTTGCGTTTCGTCGTCATGGTTTATTCCTTTTCCCTGATGGGGGTCAGGCCGGACAGCTCGGCCAGCATGCCGCCGATGGCGGAAATGGCCTCCTCGGGGGTCATCTCGGTCTGGTCGCCGGTGACCATGTCCTTGACCTTCACCACGCCCTTGCTGATCTCGTCCTCGCCCAGGAAAACCACATAGGGGACCTTCAGCTTGTCGGCATAGCTCATCTTCTGCTTGAACTTCTTCTGCTCGCCGTAAACCTGAGCACGGATATCTGCGCTGCGCAGCTGGGTGGCAAAGGCGATGGCGGGGCCCAGATCCTCGGTCATGGGGAGGATGAGCACATCGGCGGGGGCAGT
>JAFVUT010000231.1 GCA_017502545.1 Ruminiclostridium sp. | reverse complement strand
GTGGTGGTCCAGCCCGCTCCCGCTGTCCGCGTGGGCATCGCCGAGTGCTTCGGCCAGCCCGCAGGCACCTCCGAGACCGGCAAGCTGGCAGCTGCCCTGCGCCGCATGGGCTTTGACGAGGTCTTTGACACCAACTGGGCTGCCGACCTGACCATCATGGAGGAAGGCACCGAGTTCCTGACCCGCATCAAGGAATTCCTCACCGGCGGCGTGGCTCCCCTGCCCATGATGACCTCCTGCTCCCCCGGCTGGATCAAGTTCATCGAGCACAACTATCCCGACGACCTGGACCATCTGTCCTCCTGCAAGTCCCCCCATCAGATGTTCGGCGCCGTCATCAAGAGCTACTATGCTGAGAAGATTGGCAAGAAGCCCGAGGATATGTTCGTGGTCTCCATCATGCCCTGCACCGCCAAGAAGACCGAGTGCGCCCTCCCCGAGCTGTCCAACGACGGCCTGCCCAACGTGGACGCCGTCCTCACCACCCGTGAGCTGGGCGACATGATCAAGGCCATGGGCATCGACTTCATGAACCTGCCCGATGAGGAGTTCGATATGCCTCTGGGCCTGTCCACCGGCGCAGCCGACATCTTCGGTGTCACCGGCGGCGTTATGGAAGCAGCCCTGCGTACCGTCTACGAGATCATCACCGGCCGTGAGCTGCCCTTCCCCAACCTCCACGTCGCCCCCATCGTGGGTCTGGAACAGATCCGCGAGGCCACCATCAAGCTGGAGAACGTGAAGCCCGAGTGGAAGGCTGCCGAGGGTCTGGAAGTGAAGATCGCTGTCACCAGCGGCTTCGCCGGTGCCCGGAAGCTCATGGAGCAGGTCCACAACGACAAGTCTCCCTATCACTTCATCGAAGTCATGGGCTGCCCCGGCGGCTGCATCACCGGCGGCGGCCAGCCCAGACCTCAGGAGGACATCAACATCGTCCGCCAGAAGAGAATGGAAGCCATCTACGGCGAGGACGAGCGCAAGGTAGTCCGCAAGTCCCATGAGAACAAGGCCATCCAGGCCTTCTACAAGGAGTGGGGCGAGCCCGGCGGCCACAAGTCCCACGAGTACCTGCACACCCACTATGTCAAGCGCGGTCGCTTCAACGAGCTGACCCACGAGCAGTTCGTAGTGGAGCAGGATTGATCCTGAACCAAACAAGAGGAGCGAGCCTTTCGGCTCGCTCCTTTTTTTCTGCGTAAAAAAACTCGTAGAGTTTCGCCGTCGCAACGGCGAAATAAAAACAAATATGTTTTCTGGCGCGACATGTGCGTGCCAGAAAACACTTCTCAGCCTGCAAACGTGGAAATTGTGCGCCGTAGGTGCACAATTCATGCGATGCAGCAGGCTGCACTCCCCTATGTCGGAAAAGGCTTTGCCTTTTTCGACAGGCTAAAGAGCAGGCCTTTCGGCCTGCTCCTGATTCATTCAGTCATAAATGGAATCCTTGTCAAACTCCAGGATCTCCCCGGTGTCGGCATGGATGGTGTAGTCATACTCCAGCTCTCCCTGGACGAAGTCTACCTCGTACTCAGGTCTTCCGTCATCCACATCGTAGTGGCCCTGGAGGTTGGTGACCTGGTCAGGGGTGAAGCCTGCATGGTTCAGGGCGATCTCCTGGGCCTGCTCCAGGGTCAGGGCGGCAGTATCACCAGAGACGGGCGGGGTCACAGCCTGTTCCATCTGCTCCTCCACCTGGTCTTCGAGCTGGTCCACAGCCTGCTCTGCTTTGAACAGCATACCGCAGCCGCCCAGCAGGGCGATCAGGCCCACCAGCAGGAACAGGGATATAACTTGGGATAACACACGGATCTTCATCATACTACCTCCTTCCTATGTTTGGTTAGAGTATAGCATGCCCCGTTTTCCCTGTCAATATAATCCTACAAACTTAATAATATTTTAAGAATTTACCGGTACTCCCGCAGCTGGACAGAAATGCCATCAGGGTCGTACACATAGAAGTACTTGGCGGCGGGCTCGGGCTGACGGATGTCGGAGGGACCGAAGCCCCCCTCCACGGCCCGGGCATGGGCAGACTCCAGGTCATCGGTGGAGAAGCACAGGAAGAAGCCCTTGCCCTCGAACTTGTCCCCCACAGGCAGGGCGATGAGCTCGATCTGGGTCTCCCCTTCGGCGTTCTGGAGGTAGGCCTCGTGGCTGTCGGCATCGGGCTGGAAGGCCTTGGCCACGTTCAGGCCCAGGAGGGTCTGGTAGAAGTGCATGGACGTTTCAAAGTCACGGACACGGAGGGAAATGTGATGGAATTTCATGATGTTACCTCTTTCTGGTGGGTTTGATGGTATCATTATAGGGGACAGGTCAGCCCCGGTCAAGTGGGACTTGCTCCCTTGCAATCCCCTGGGAACTATGCTATATTGGAAAAATCCGAAGGGAGGTCTTCCCCATGCCCCTTTCCATGAAAAAGCGGGCCTACTGCTTTGACAATCTGAAATGCATCCTCATTTTCCTGGCGGTGCTGGGCCATCTGCTCACCCTGTCTCCGGAGTGGGGCGGGTGGAACGACGCCATCTACCGGCTGATCTATTCCTTCCATATGCCGGTCTTCCTGTTCATCACCGGCTGGTTCGCCGTGTACAAGCGGAGGACCATCATCTTCCACCTGGCCTACCTGTACCTCCTCTTCCAGACCATCCACCGGGTCTTCTTCCACGGCATCCTGCCGGGAGAGCCCATCGTCCTGAACTACACCACCCCCTCCTGGTCCCTGTGGTATCTGATGGTCAGCCTGTTCTTTTACCTGCTGATCCCCCTCTTCAACGTCCGGGGCAAGCGGCGGCGGAGCTGTGTGCTGATCCTGTTTTTCTTCCTGTCGGTGTGCTACGGTCTGGACCCGGATATCGACAAGTACCTCTCCCTGGGCCGGTTCTTCTCCTTCCTGCCCTTCTTTGCCCTGGGGTACTACGCCCGGGACTGGGAAAAGGAGATCCGCTC
>JAFVUT010000230.1 GCA_017502545.1 Ruminiclostridium sp. | reverse complement strand
GGCAAAAAACAATCACCAGAAGGTCCAACCTTTAGTTTCACCAACAACCTCCCCACCATCTCCCCTCATGCAAGAACCAAATCCCCAGGGCAATGCTTGACATGTAGCACACCCCACAAAACGAGTTGTTCCACTCACCACTAAGGTGCCTGCAGCACTGTACACTCTCCTTACCATTCTCCGACCAGAGATAGCACCACAGGTTGGTTCAGACAGACACCCCAGAGGAGCTAGCACATAAGCCCCCATAGATGGCTTCAGTAGCCAAGGCCAAATCAGTCACCAGCTGGTGGCCCAAAATCCTGGAACCATATGTGCATCCAAAGACTCCCAGTCTTTGATAAGACACTAAAGCACACCATGTCAGCACTTACCTGGTGATAAAAAAGGCCCATTAAGGGCGACAAAATGACAGCAGCCGATAGCGGGGCCCATCTGTGACTCACAGGGAGGGAACCCGGAACCATGGCTCCCCCACCTGTCTCCAGCAGTACACCATAAACACCAGCCCTGGAGTTCTTGGGGGTTCATCTGCTCACCCAGGGTGGGGCGGAGGTGAGAAGGGGGAGGGGGTGCATGTTGGCAAAAGTGGGGACACAGACGCCAAGGGAGACAAAGCTGGCCAGAGACGCCCTCCTCTTTGCCCACACGTTTAGGTGTACCATTTAGTGCGAGTCTCAGAACGGGTTTTGGCTTTGATGTGCAAAAAGTCAGCGACGTGCCTCCAACGAGAAGAGTGGGCCCCGACAAAGGACTGCACCAGGGCCAAGACCATCTTAGATGGACAGCCCGAGACGGTCCACACCTCCTGAGCGGGATTCAGGGAGTTGGGGAAGGGTGAGAAAAAGTCACATCCGATGACCAAGACCCAAGAGGGCACACTGAAGGGTTGAGCACGCCCTCCCTGGCCACCGGAGAAAGCAGGGTCTGGTCCATCCACATCTTCAGGCCTATCGGGATTTTGAGAAACAAAAAGCACGCATGTGAGGAGACGCCTCGGGCGACCGGACCCCACAGGGGACCGCACACACTCCCGCGCTGGCCGGGCTCTCCCGATCAACCCTCACAACTTTATTGGGCGTGTCCCTACGTCCGGAGTGCGACGCGGATAACACCTAGGTCAGAAAGAACCCGAAGGCCCAGAACCAGGCACGCCCTCCAGCGACCTCCACACCACAGTCCGGGCCAATCCCACCTCCAGCGAGGGCCGAGGCCAAAGCGAACGCTCTTGAGGGCGGCCGAGGAGGAAGCCGGACCTCCGAATCTGAGTCCAGGCGTTCCAGGCAGGGAAGGCCCTCTCCCTGCCCACTGCGCAGCCCGGCCCAGGTAGGGTCCAGCCGTTCTGTCTCCGTGGCCGCAAGGGCACGGGGAGATGCTGGTCGACCTCGTCACGCCACCCCAGAACCTCTGCCTGGAGTTCCGCGACGACCACGCTCCTCGGAAACCTGGAGAACCAATCTCTGGTGACAGCAGGACTTCCCTAGGTCTCGGCTCCACCGGGACGATCTCCGCCAGTGTAGCCGGTGTCTGGGAGCTCTCCCTCGTGCCCGGCGGCTGAGTCACAACCCTCCTGAAGGTCTCGCCGAAGCTCCAGAGGGGAGAAACAATATAAAAGCGGCCGCCAGGTGGCTCCCGACGACCAGCTCGAACGTCCCGAGGACTGTTATTCTCCGGCCGCCAAGGGTGCCACAGCACCAGCAGCCCAAACGCCCAAGCGCAGCCCGGAGCCGCCGCTGCCGAGCGACGGGACGCGATGCGACGCGATCCCGGCCACACAAGAAGGGAGAGGAGCTGGGAAATATCTCCTCAGGAGGCTTACATGAAAGAGACGTGCTCCCCCACGTGATTCTAGGGTGGTGGCAGGACATTCCACAGAGACGCCGGCGGCGGGGCTTGCACGGGGCGATGTTGCCAGAGAGAGGGCCACCAGTGACATCCCAGCTCCCCCGACCCGCCCCCCCCCCGAAAGAGGGAGGGAGGGACCGGCAAAGCGAAACCAGGCAAGCGCTGCTCGGAGAACGAAGCAGGACTTTCGAAAGCAGACACAGACACACAAGCCCAGGAGCAAGAAAGGTAAAGGAGACACTTGGACCCCCAACAAGAGAAAGCAAAACTCAACCTAGGTAGAGACCGTGACAAAGTCCAAAGACAACAAACCCAAGCATGCGAGGGTGGGTGGTGAAAGTGCACTTGAGG
>JAFVUT010000019.1 GCA_017502545.1 Ruminiclostridium sp. | reverse complement strand
TCATCCCCGTCAAAAATGGGGGTGACCCGGTAGAGGACGTGGTTTTCGGTCTCCTGCACATAGTCAGCTACCATGTTCTCAAAGGGGAGCATCCCGTCTACATTCAGGTAGCGGGTGCCCGTGATGAGGTTTTCCGCTGTGGCGTTCTCACCGGTGAGCTGAAAGCCGATGAGATGGCAGCGGTTATAGAGATACTTTCCGTCCACGCAGTCATACTTGGCGGTCTGCCAGCCGGAAGGTTTTACATGGCCGATGCTGCCGCGTTCCTCGGTGGGCATGAGATCCACCCCCACACAGGCGGAGACCTGTCCGCACCGGTTTAAGTAGTCCAGCTCACCGTACTCCTCGTAGGAGGTTGTGGTGAGTTCATCTTCCTCAAAGAAGGGAAGGTTTCCGTTGATGGCCACGTAAGGGTCACCGGCATAGGCCGGAATGGCATCCAGGGAAACAATGGGTTCACTGCCGCCGGAACAGCCGGAAATCAACAGACAACAGATGAGCACGAGAGGTGCCAGCAGACGAGAAATGAATTTCATAGCGTATATACCTCCTCTGTAATGGTCTCGTGGGACGAGCCAGGAAAGTCTGCGATCGACTGCATCATAAACTGCGTCATGTCAGGGGAGAAGTGCTGATCGGCAGGATACTCCCGGTTCCAGTGATACAGAATGATTCCCGTGATTTTGTCCTGATATGGGGTCAGGTCTGCATTCTCCGTGAAGCAGAAGTCGTTGGGACCAGCCAGATCCAGGAAATCCTCTGACACAGCCACATGGGAGGGGAGCCCTTCCTGAAACTGTTTGGCAGAATACCCATTCATCCACAGCTTAGAATCTTTGGTCAGTTCCAGGATGCGGGCACGCAGGAGGCGGTCCTGACTTTGACGACGCCCGTTAAAGAGCATCCCGTATTTTTTATCTACGCAGGCAATGATGATCATATCCACCATCCTTTCGTTTTCTACCAAATATTGTAGCTTTTGCGGGTATCCCTGTCAAGGGATGGGGAAGACAAAGAAAAGACAGGAGTACCGTGATGTGGTCACGGTGGAAAAGATGGATCTCTGGGTATACTATAAGCAAGAAATGGATCCTGCTGAGAAGGAGGCGTTACTATGAAACATATCTATGATATCATCATTATCGGGGGAGGTCCCGGTGGTTATACGGCAGCACTTTACGGAGCCAGAGCCGGTCTGGATACCCTGCTTCTGGAAAAACTGGGACCCGGCGGTCAAATGGCTATGACCTTCCAAATCGACAACTATCCCGGCTTCGACGAGGGTGTCAACGGGTTCATCCTGGGCGACAAAATGAAGAAAGGTGCCGAACGGTTTGGCGCACAGACCAAGCTGGCGGAAGTCCTGTCTGTAGACCTGGAAGGGAAGATCAAAGAAGTGGTCACTAAGGACGAGACCTACTATGGCCGCTCCGTCATCCTGGCCACCGGTGCAGCCACCAAGGAACTGGGGCTTCCCGGGGAAAAGGAACTGGTGGGCCGTGGAGTCAGCTACTGCGCAGCCTGTGATGGTATGTTTTACCGGGGCAAGACCGTGGTCATCGTAGGCGGCGGAAACACGGCTGCAGCCGATGCCCTCCAGCTCTCCCGCCTGTGCGAAAAGGTCATTCTGGTCCATCGCCGGGATACCCTCCGGGCCACCAAAATCTATCACAAGCCCCTCATGGAGGCCGAGAACGTGGAGATCCTCTGGAACAGCCAGGTGACCGAACTTCTCCAGGAGGGAAGACTCACCGGCGTTCGGATCAGAAACAACCTCACCGGTGTGGAGCTGGCTGTTCCCTGTGACGGCATCTTCGTGAGCATTGGCCGTCAGCCCTCCACCGAACTGGTACGGGATCAGGTGGTGCTGGACCCGGCAGGTTATATCGTAGCAGGGGAGGACACCAAAACCAATCTCCCCGGTGTCTTCGCAGTGGGCGATGTGCGGACCAAGACCCTCCGCCAGGTGGTCACCGCTGTGTCGGACGGGGCTGTGGCAGCCCATCAGGCAGATGAATATTTAACGGCAGAATAACAAAAATGGACTGTATGGAGAACCATACAGTCCATTTTTTTATTTGCTTATCAGTCTGTCATGTGATACACTAGAGTAAGAAAAACTACTGAAAAGAG
>JAFVUT010000229.1 GCA_017502545.1 Ruminiclostridium sp. | reverse complement strand
ACGCGGGGACCGGAGACATACTCGCCGTACTCAGCGGTGTCGGAGATGGAGTAGTTCATCATGGCAACGCCGCCCTTGTTGATCAGGTCGATGATCAGCTTCATCTCGTGGATGCACTCGAAGTAAGCGTTCTCGGGCTCATAGCCAGCCTCGACCAGAGTCTCGAAGCCCAGCTTCATCAGCTCCACAACGCCGCCGCACAGGACAGCCTGCTCACCGAACAGGTCGGTCTCGGTCTCGTCGTTGAAGGTGGTCTCCATGATGCCGGCACGAGCGCCGCCGATGCCTGCGATATAGGCCAGGCCGATGTCATAAGCCTTGCCGGTGGCGTTCTGCTCCACAGCGATCAGGGAAGGAACGCCCTTGCCTGCCACGTACTGGGAACGGACGGTGTGGCCGGGGCCCTTGGGAGCAGCCATGAAGACGTCCACGTCTGCGGGGGGCTTGATCAGCTGGTAGCGGATGTTGAAGCCGTGGGCGAAAGCCAGAGCCTTGCCTGCAGTCAGGTAGGGAGCGATGTCCTGGTTGTACATGTCAGCCTGTGCCTCGTCGTTGATGAGGATCATGATGATGTCAGCCAGCTTGGTAGCCTCGGGAACGGTGTAGACCTGGAAGCCGTCCTTCTCAGCCACGGGCCAGGACTTGCCGCCCTTGCGCAGGCCGATGATGACGTCGCAGCCGGAGTCACGCAGGTTCAGTGCGTGAGCGTGGCCCTGGGAGCCGTAGCCGACGATTGCGATCTTCTTGCCGTTTAACTGATTGAGGTCACAGTCCTTCTCATAATACATTCTTGCCATAGTTGAACTCTCCTTTAACCTTGGTATCTTCATCGATCGTATACTTGCCGCGTTCCAGGGCGACCATACCGGTCCGGACCATTTCCACGATGCCGAAGTCGGCCAGCAGTTCCTGGACTGCGTCGGTCTTCTTCTCTTCACCGATGATGGAGATGGTCAGGATCTCACGGGAGACGTCAATGATGGCGCCGCGGAAGATGTTGGCGATCTGGATGATCTGATTCTTGTCCTCGCTGGTCTTGGCGCGGACTTTGTAGAGGACCAGCTCACGACGGATGGAGTGGCTGGGCTCCAGCAGCTTCACAGAGTGGACGGGAACCATCTTGTTCAGCTGATTACAGATGAGGTTGGTGTGGTTGTCGTTGGCCAGGACCTCGATGGTCATACGGGAGACAGCGGGGTTTTCGGTAACGCCCACGGCCAGGGACTCCACGTTGAAGCCCTTACGGGAGAACAGTCGGGAGATCTGGGACAGAACGCCGGACTCGTTGTCCACCAGGACAGATAAAGTACGCAGTTTCACGTTATCCATGTTCTTGACCTCCTTTTCTTAGTTGACCAGGAATTCGGTGATGTGCTTGCCGCCGCTGACCATGGGACGGACCAGCTCACCCTCGAAGATGTCGCAGTCGATGACGGTGCCCTGGCCGTTTTCTGCGGCTTCCAGAGCGGCCTGGATGGCCTCTTCCAGCTCCTCCACGGTCTGGACACGGAAGCCCTGGAGGCCGTTGGCCTCAGCCAGCTTGGTGAAGCTGGGGCCGCGCTCGGTGGTGGTCTGGAAGAAACGCTTGTCGTAGACCAGCTCCTGCCACTGACGGACCATGCCCAGGCGGCGGTTGTTCATGACGAAGGTGATGATGGGCAGCTTGTAGAACTCTTCGGTGGACAGCTCGTTGCAGTTCATGCGGAAGGAGCCGTCGCCGGTGATGTGGATGACGCACTTGTCGGGGTTGCCCATCTTTGCGCCGATGGCTGCGCCCAGGCCGAAGCCCATGGTGCCGAAGCCGCCGGAGGTCAGCAGCTGACCGGGATAGTCAAAGTGGAAGTGCTGGATGGCCCACATCTGGTGCTGGCCCACGTCGGTGGAGACGATGGTGTCTTCGGGGCACAGGCGGGAGACGGTGGACAGGATCTGCTTGGGGCTCATGACATGGCTGTCGTCGTACTGGGTCTCGGTGGGGAAGGAGAAGACGTACTTCTTCCACTCGGGGTGCTCGTACTTGGGAACCTTGCGGTTCAGCAGCTCCAGGACCTGCTTGGCGTCGCCGATGATGTGGTGATCGGTCATGACGTTCTTGTTGATCTCAGCACGGTCGATGTCGATGTGGACGATCTTTGCGTTGCGGGCAAAGGTGTCAGGCTTCAGAGCCACACGGTCGGAGAAGCGGCAGCCAACTGCGATGAGCAGGTCGCAGCCGTCGCAGGCCATGTTGGAGGCCTTGGAGCCGTGCATACCGATCATGCCGGTGGCCAGGGGGTCGGTGCCGGAGATGCCGCCGCCGCCCATGAGGGTGATGGCAACGGGTGCGTCGATGCGGCGGGCGAACTCACGGAACTCCTCGTGGGCACGGCCGCGGACCACGCCGCCGCCGCAGATGAGCATGGGCTTCTGGGACTCGGCGATCATATCCACCAGCTTGTTGATGTCGCCCTGGTCGGGCTCGGGCATCTTCAGGGCGGAGGTGCGGGCACGCTCCATCAGGGCGGCCAGACGGCCGGAGGTGGCGTGCTTCTCCTTGGGCAGATACTCAAACTCGCCCTTGGCAGCGGTGACGTCCTTGACGATGTCGATCATAACGGGGCCGGGACGGCCGGAGCGGGCCAGTGCGAAGGCCTCACGGACGGAGTCGGCCAGGTCGTTGACGTCGCGGATCAGATAGGTGCACTTGGTGATGGGCATGGTGATGCCGGTGATGTCGACCTCCTGGAAGGCATCCTTGCCGATGAGGGCCTGGGGCACGTTGCAGGAGATGAAGACCACGGGGGAAGAATCCATGTAAGCGGTGGCGATGCCGGTGGTCAGGTTACAGGCACCGGGGCCGGAGGTGGCGAAGCAAACGCCCACCTTGCCGGTGGAACGGGCATAGCCGTCTGCTGCGTGGGCAGCGCCCTGCTCGTGGGCGGTCAGGATGTGGGTGATCTTATCCTGATAGTGGTAGAGTTCGTCATAGACGTTCAGAATGGTGCCGCCGGGATAACCGAACACGGTGTCAACACCCTGCTCCAGCAGACATTCCAGTAAGATCTTGGCGCCAGTCATTTCCATAACTGTTTCTCCTCCTTTTGGTAGTATGTAACTTTCTTTTGAAAAAGGAATGGGGCAAACAAAAAAGCTCCGATGGTTTTTCCGTGCCAAACGTTAAAACCACAAGAGCTTGAAAGCTGCAAATCTGATTCGAAGGGTCCCCTTACAGGCGGGACTTCGTGATAAGGATCCTGCAATCTGCGTCTCTGTTCTGGGCATAACATCTAGCATTATTCCGGTACTACTGCGCTCAGTAGTACCCCAATAATGCCGACAGTCGCCATGTTCAGTTCAGCAACATGCAGGTTCATCATAACACGTACACTCCATACTGTAACTGTGGGGGGATTCTTTGACCTAAAAGATAGCACTTTCCCAGTGGTCTGTCAATCGGTTTTTTCCATTTTTCTGTTTTGTTGTCCTGACAGGTATCTGCCCGAACTTTTTTGTCAAGGTTGACGTTTTCGACTTACCAAGTTTTCTCCATTTCCTTGACTTTTTGATAGATTTCCTGGTTTACGGGCACTTTCATGCCAAACCGGTCGGCCATGGCCATGACAGCTCCGGCAAACATGTCAACCTCGGTCTTCCGGTGGGCCAGGCCGTCCTGGCGCATGGAAGGCTTGGAATCGGGAGCCAGGGCGTCGATAACGGCCAGGCTCTCCTGGAGATCCTTCTGGGTGAGCAGGACCCCCTGGCAGGCACTGATCTTGCGCACCTCGTTCATGGCGGCGATCATCATGTCCCGGGCGGGACCTGCCTGCTGGACGCCGGAATAATCCAGCTCGTGGAGCATACAGACCTGGTTGACCCCCACGTTGAGCATAAACTTGCTCCACATGATGTGGAGGATGTCGGGCTCCTTCACCACGGGAAGGCCCGCGGCGGCCAGAAACTCCACCACGGTGTCCAGCATTTCCTGCTGGTCGAAGTAATCCTCCTGGGGGATGCCCACAAAGATGTTCCCACCTGCACCACGGCGGACGATGGTGTTGTCCACCCGGACGGGGTCCATGCCCCGGGTAACGGTGTAGAGGACCTTACCCATGCCGAAGCGCAGGCCCAGGGTCTCCTCGCTGGTGGTGCCGTTGAGGAGGGACAGGATGATGGTGTCCCGACCCACAGAGGATTCGGCCAGATCCATGGCAGCGGCCAGGCCGGGGTCCTTCACGGCGAAGATGAGCAGGTCGGCCTCCTCATTCTCGCTGCCGTCGGTGAACCGGAAGTCACAGCGGGAACCATTATAATAGATCCCCTCTGTCTGATACCGGGCCAGACGGTCCCCGTCCGCCAGAAAACGGACCTTCTCCTGGCCCAGCAGCTTCACAAAGGCGTCACCCACCATGGTACCCATGGCACCGGCTCCTACGATGGTCACGTTTTCAATCATAACGGCATCCTCCTGTCTGTATTTTCTTACAGCACAATATAAGATTGTACCACATTTTTCCCACACTGCAACCCCAATTTTTCATCTGTCCATACATTATGATTCCGTCGGGCTGTGGCACCCCGCCATGTAGGGACTGGTCTTGACCATTCCGCCCGTTCCCGCACCACCCCGGAACGGTCAAGACCGTTCCCTACATCAGAATCGGAAGGGTAGAACGCAGGGGCGGATAGCATCCACCCGGGTGCGCTGCAGGTTATGACCCTCACTGCGACAGAATCAAGCCTTCTCCCCCCCGGGAGAAGGTGGCCCGGCGGAGCCGGGTCGGATGAGGGGCAGCATAAAGAAACGCAAGACCCCTCATCAGTCTGCTCCGCAGACAGCTTCTCCCCAGGGAGAAGCCTTATTTCTACCGGAAGGATGTTCCCCCAACCAAAAAACCGACTGCTTTCGCAGTCGGTTTTTTCATCACTTCAGTTCCTTTTCCAGCTGGGTGATCTCCCGGCGGATGGTGTCCTCGGGCCAGCGGTCCTTCAGCTCGGCCAGAGCCTCCCGGGCCAGGTCCTTCTCCCCCATGGCCATGAGGCGGTAGACCTCCAGCACGGCCATGAGAGCGCCGGTGCCGGCATTGCCCCGCAGGTCGCTCAGCTCCTCCCGGCGATCCTCCAGGATCTCCACCGCCTTCCGCTTCCGGTTCAGGTGGAACTGGGTCAGGGCATAGTCCGCCCAGTAGATCCCCTTCTGGTTGGGGGGCAGGAGCTTGGGATCCAGCTTCTCCAGAAGGTCAGCCGCAATGCGATAGGCCCCCTTCTGGCAGTAGGCCGCCGCCAGGTTGATGTTCTTGCTCTGCTTTAAGCCCAGGGAGGTGGGTTCCCCCATGATGGCGTTGAGCTTTTCGATGTATTGATCCGGGTCCTCATGGAGCAGGGGCAGGATGGCGTCCACCTGCTTGCCCAATTTTCGGAAGTAGGACATATCCAACCAGGACCGCAGAAGAAGGGCCGCCACGATCAGGCCCGCACCGGCCCCAAGGGCGATCCAAAGGCCGAAGTCCAGGACGAACAGGACCACCGCCAGGGCAATGGCGGCCACAACGGCCACAGACCAGTAGAGGGTGGTTCTGCCTTTCTTATTCTTCTCTTTCATTCTGCTTCCTCACTTTCTGTCAGTTCCTCCTGGCTGCTGTTCCGTGCCATCCGGTCCTTGGCGCACTCCTGAACGTAGATCATGCTGGCGATGGAGGTGTAGGGGGTCACATACAGGTCCAGGATGTTGTAGGTCAGCTGGGAGAAGAAGAACCAGGGGAGCAGGGTGGACCGGAACCAGAAGAACTTCATCCGGTAGCCCTGCATACTGGCCCAGCCCCGGGAAAAGACCTGGCCCAGCGTATACTCCGGGTGGGCGGCCAGACAGTAGCGGATGGGCAGCATGGCACTGTGGAGCCACAGCCACAGGAGCCCGGCGAAGATGGCCAGGCAGGAGGCTCCGTTCTGGAGCATGACCATGTTGGTGGTCAGATCATCCACGGTCTTTACATTGCTGTAGAACAGATAGTACAGGTAAAAGGCAGGGGCGGCGCAGGCCATACCCACGAACCGGACCACGCCCTGGATGAGGCCCTCCACCACCAGAGCCTTGCCGAAAAGGTTCTTTTTGCGGAACCACTGGGTCACGTTGGTGATCTGCTGCTGATCCCCCCGGAGGGTGGACCAGTACTGCTCCATGGCCCCCATCCGCAGGGGGGACAGGACCAGGTAGGCAACGAGCATCATGATGCCGAAGCGGACCAGCTGGTCATAGGCCACGGGGATGGCCAGGACCATCTGGGTCAGGTCCATCCGCAGGATGATGCTGAACCCCTCGGCGTTCTGGTAGATGCCGGTGGCGGTGTCGGCGTAATCGGCCAGGTTCACCAGCCCCATGGTCAGGTTGGAGCCCGTCACCGAACGGATACCGAAGAGGCCCACGCTCATGCAGACCAGCATCAGGGTGGCCCGGATGCAGAGGGGGTTCATCATAAGTTTCTTTGCGTAGGATTTGATACTCCGGCGAAGGGGGAATCGATGGGTCATAGTGTTTCCTTTCCGTTATACCCCAGGGGTGGTGGTCTCTGCAGGCGGGGTGGTCTCCTCTGCAGGAGGGGTAGGCGTGGGT